>NZ_JBSHAP010000197.1:0-12507 GCF_053611565.1 Kitasatospora sp. NPDC054795 | reverse complement strand
GGTACCTCACCCCACTCGAAACCCGGGCCAGACTGCAGCACGACTTCACCCCCGCAGCGTAAGCAACAGCTGTCCAGTTCAGCGGGGGAACTTCAAAGTGGAGCTCCTCCTCGGCGGTGTTCGTGGTCACTGCGGCCTTTCCCGGGCGGTCGTCGGTGAGGTGGCGAGGGGTCACAGAGTGGTCAGCTCGGTGAGGTCGGCGATCACCTCGGAGGCCATCACCGGGTCGAGCTCGGCGAAGGTCGGGAAGGTGCGGTTGTGGGTCCAGTAGTCTCCCGGGCGCCTGTCGAGCCACACCGTCTCCACCTGCTGCTCGGGATACACGTCGTGCATGCCGACCGCGATGCCGTGCTCCGGGGCGATCACCACGTAGAGGTCGGGCCCGACCCGGCGGGACAGCCAGCGCTCGACGCCGTTGTCCTCGGGCTCGCCGCGCTGCCAGCCGCGCCGTTCCATGCCGACCAGCCGGGTGGTGGGCAGCACCGGACCGTTCTCGAAGCGGGTCAGGCGGTGACCTGCCCGCTCCTCGTCGCTCAGCGCGTACACCGGGCGGCCGAGCTGACGGAACGGCTGCAGGATCTCGTAGTCGGCGAACAGCTCCGACCACGCCGCGAGTTCCGCACCGAGCAGCAGCGGGTGGGCCAGCCGGACGGTGGCCCCGGCGGGCAGCACGAACACCTCGTCCGCGACGTCCGCCAGGGTGCGGTCCTCGGCGACCCGGAACGCCGTCGTGGCGCCGTCCGCCTCGGCCAGCCACACCAGCCGGCGCACCAGGTGCCACAGCAGCGGATGCCCGACGAAGAGCTGATCGAACTCCTCCGCCGTCCACGACCGCCGGGTGACCATCGCGTCCTCCAGGCGCCGGATCTGGTCCCCCGCCACCGTGCGGACGTCCTTCTTCAGCGCGGCGAAGCGCTTGCGCTCGGCAGGCGCCAGCTCGGCGTCGTCCCGCACCCCGGGGACCGGCAGGTCCTTGCGGCGGGTGCCGTCCGCGTCCAGCACGTACGGCTTGAGCTGTTCGTCGAAGCCGACCGTGAACGTCCGGCTGCCGTAGTCGACGACGGTGGTGCCGTCGGCGTCCAGCCCGAAGTCCGGCACCAGACGGTCCGACAGCTGCTCCCCGGTCAGGCCCAGACCGGCCGCCACCTCGGCGATCTTCTCCTGGGCGCGGGTCTTGAGCGCCTTGAACTTCACCCGCTGCGCGATGCCGTGCAGGTGGAGGAGGGCGACGTCGCTGCCGATCGCGGCCAGCACCTCCAGGCCGTCCACCGCCCGGTGGTGCGCCCCCTCGCCCGGCCAGGCGCGGAGCACCGGCGTCAGCCGGCGGACCGTCCCGTCGTCACCGAAGCGGCCGAGCACGTGCAGCGCCCAGCCGTCCTGGGCCGGCATACCGGCCAGCCGCCACTGCTCGAACACCGCCCAGCAGAACTCCGTCAACGACCGCGGCTCGCACAGCCGGGCCGCCTCGTCGAGGCCCGGGTAGAACGCCCCGGGCGCGGACATCGCGAGCATGGTGAGCACGTGCCGCACCGCCTCGGCAGGCAGGGCGCCCTCGCCGCCGCGCAGCAGCAGCTGCGGCAGCATCACCGGCTCCGCCCAGTCGCAGGGCGGGGGCAGCTTCGCCGGGAGCGCGGTCACCAGCGGGTCGGCCGACAGCAGCGTGCCCATGGCCTCCTCCGCCTTCGGCCCGAACTCGGCGGCCACCGCGCGCACCGCCGCCGCGCCGTGCGCCCCGGCGATCACTCGCAGGGCCTGCTCGGCGCCGAGCCGGGCCGCCCCGGCCTTCCCGAGTGCGGCGGGCACCAGCAGCCGGGCCGCGTCCACGCCGTGCCGGACGAACCAGGAACGCGCGGTGCTCCCGGCCGACTTGAGGCGCACCAGCCAGTCCGTCATGGTCTCGGCCACCCGGGCGTCCAGGTACGGAAGGAGCAGGGGCGCGTGCGTGGCCGGGTTCCCCACCGCGGCGGCCCGGATCGGTTCGACGGCGTCCGTCCCGAAGCGGGCGGCGACCCGGCGCAGGGAGTCCCCGGAGTGCCAGATGCGCTCACCGGCACGCCACTGCGCGAGCAGGGGCCGGGCCAACTCCTCGTCGCCGTAGGCGAACAGTGCGAGCTCGGCGTGCTGTCCGCCGCGCAGCCGCGCGTCCTCGGGCTGCCCGATCCTGGCCCGGATCGTGGCCGCGACCCGCTGCCAGTCCTCGTCCGACCAGCTCGTGTACCAGGACTCCGAGGTCGCCGCCCACGCCTCGTGCTCACCCGGCAGCCACCGCATCTGCGGTTCCTGCGGCACGGCGAGGCCGGTCAGCACGCGGGGCTTGCCGGCGGAGCGCGGCCGCGTCCACGGCGGGCTGGTGAACAGCTCCGGCAGCGAGTCGGGGCCGACCTCCGGCACCCGCTCGCCGAGGTCGGTGAGCGGCTCTACCAGGGCCGCCTGCTCCGGCGTCAGCTCCGGCAGCAGTTCGAGCGCGGTCGCGCGGTGGACCGCGACGTGGCCGGTGAGGAGCTGCCGGGCGAGCTGCTGCGTGGCCGGGTCGGTGGAGGCCACTGCGGCCTCGGCGAGCAGGCGCACGGCACGCCGGGGGAACCGGCGGAGACCGGCCAGGAGGGCGGCGCGGGTGGACTTGATGCCGTCCTGCTGGGCCAGCAACCCCCGGAAGCCCTCGTCGGAGGGGAGCTCGGCGAGCGCCTCCAGGATCCGCTTCTTGCCGTCCTTGTGGTGGTAGCTGGTGGTCAGGTCGTGCAGCATCACCGGTGCCACGTCGCCGCCGAGGCCCTCCGCCACGGTCGCGATGATCTCGGTGGACCATCCGTCATAGCCCAGGCTCGGCAGCGGGGGGAGCTTCTCCAGCGGTTCCGCCGAGGAGAGCGAGCACAGCAGCATCGACCACTCGACGACGGCCAGTCGGGAGCCCGACGCGACACACTCCTCGACCCAGGCGGTCTCGGACGGCGCCAGGTACGCCGCCACCACCAGGCGGGTCAGATTGTTCCGGCAGTCCGCCAGGGCCTCGACCGCCGCGCGGTGGGTCTCCTCGTCGCACGCCGCCAGCAGCGACCGGACCCGGTCCGCGGCGGGGCGGTACGCGCCGTGCCTCTGGTTGGCCCCGCGCCGGACACGGGGGTGGACGGACCTCTGGTGGATCCAGTCGGTCTCGACGGCCGTCGTGAACAGCTCGACGGTGGCCCTGGCCGCGAACGGCAGGCCGAACTCCGCCACCCAGGCGTCCACGGCCACGCGGAGCCCGTTGTTGCCGGGATACGAGAACACGGCGGCGAGCACCGCCGCACCGACCGGGTCCCGGCTGCCGGACTGGTGGGCGCGGGCGGCCGCGACCAGCTCCGGGTCACTGCGCTCCGAGGCGAGCGTCTGCTCCAGCCAGTCCCCCATCTGCCGCAGCCCGTCGCGGTACGAGGTCACCGGGCCCTTCCCCGGCGCGGACGGCTTCCGGGGAATGCCGCCCCGGCGCGGGATCAGGGCCCGACGCCAGGCGTCCGGCATGACGAAGACGTCCTCGTCCTCGGGACCGGCGGCCTCGGCCGTGGGTGCGGACACGCCGGGCTGCGCCACGGGCACCGGATCCGTCGCCGCACCCGGCTCCGTACCCGCCCCCGCACCGATCTCGCGGTAGCCCTTGCGCTCCTTCTCGGCGACCACCTTGGCGAAGTGCGCCTGCGCCTCCTCCACGGTCGGGAACGCCTTGACCTGCTCCCGCCCGTTCGTACCGGACCGCCCGTACCGTACGGTCACCGCGGCACCGTCGACCGCGGCCTCCCAGAACTTGTCCGAGCCGCCCTCGACGAACTCCCAGCGCCGCACAGCCCCGCCCCTCTCCTCGCACTGATGATCAGGAGAGGAACGTTAGCGAGTCCCACCGACAAGTCCCCGGCCGACCGCCCCCGCACTCACCTCCCCGCCGAAGTCACCGTGCGCCGGCGCCTCGTACCTCGGCGAGCGGCGGACACGTCCTGGACTTATCGGCCGGCGTAGTTCAGTGACTGGAGCCGAGTCTTGGCGTCTTCCTCCCGTGCGTCGGGGGTGTGGCTCAGGTGGAGGGCGCGGAACGCGGCCCGTACGTCGGGGCAAAGCGGGCGCCGTCGCCGCAGACGCAGACCTGGGCCCCGGCTTCGAGCGGGGCCAGACCTCCTCGCCCTCCGCCACGATGCGGTCCTGGACGAAGCGTGCGCCCATCACCGGCGGGTCGAAGTAGGAAGGCAGGGGCTCGCAGGGAGCTCCTGAGGCCCTTGATCACTCCCATGATGAGAGCGCACTTGGCCTTCGGGGGGGCACGGCTCTGCGAAGGTCTGTGCGTACGCTGGCCGCCCGATCGTGACTTTTACAAACCGACGCGTTCCCGGAAAAGAAACTGACTTCCACTCAGAGAATGGCGATCACCGCGTAGCCCCATTCGCGGGCCATAGCAGCTGCGGTCATCGCTCCCGGCGGGTCGCGCGACGACCGCAGCAGCCGAAGCCAGCTGCCCGAACTTCGCAAATAATTAATGGAGTTGGTCGAGGTCGAAGACGGCCGTCACCGGTGCGTGGTCGCTCCAGTGCTCTGCGTGGGAGGCTGCGCGCTCGACGTAGGCCTTGACGGCGGTGTCCGCGAGTTTCCGACTGGCCACCAGATAGTCGATCCTCCAGCGGAACGACCCCTTTTCGAAAAAGGTCCACCCGTTCGAGTGTGGGGTGTTCGAGGGTGAATGCCGGCCTGGGCCGTAGGGGACCTCCTGTGAGCAGCGTGACAGCGTTGCTGCCGGTTCGGGCGGTGGTGGGTTCGCGTGTCTCCGACACCCACGGGGACGTGGGCAAGGTCTCGCACCTGGTGCAGGTTCCAGCTCGCCCGCAACGCGCCGGAGAACACAATGAGCACCTTCTCGCGGGCCGACCTCGAGATGGCCCTCGCCGCAGGCTGACCTCTCACGGCCCCACAACCGGGACCATGCACAACTGCACCGTGATCCGTCGTTGTTGGTCGCGGCTCAGAAGCCCGACAAGTCGTCGTGACCGACGAGACTCGTGCACGTCGACTACGGCTACGATCCGCAAACCGGGAAGATTTCAAGTCCTCGACTACGACACAGGTCTTCCCCGGTGGGACTGCCCGCAGGGCTGCGGCCTTCCTGCCTTCACGGACGGGGCGGGAGGGACGGGGCCACGCTCTCCGGGGGCGGGCAGAGTTTGCCGGGCCAGTCGGCGTCGTCACGCAGCAGGGCGCGGGCCAGGCTGCGGTAGAAGAGCAGGACACCGGGCTCCTTGGGGGAGAGGTGGCCGCGCTCGGCGAAGCGCGAGGCGGCGCCTCGTTGGACTGCCTCCAGGCCGTGTCGGTCCTCGCCGTTGATCCGGGAGGCGTACGCCTCCGCTTCCTTCCGCACGGCCTCGCGGTCCTGGCCGTCGAGCAGGGCGGAGGGCATCAGCACCCCGCCCCGTACCAGGGTGCGGTCGATGGAAGTCGGAAGGAGGCTGAGCCAGATCACCATGTCACCGGAGGCGGCCAGACTGCCCGAGGGGAAGACGAAGAAGCCGTACAGGTGCGCGCGTTCCTCCTCGGTGAGGTCGAGGACCACCGGCTCCAGCGGCTCCGCGTAGCGCACCCGCATGCTGTCGGCCCACGGCGAGTCCGCGCGGACCGTGGTCCGCGCGCCCCCGGGCGTGGTCGGTTGCAGGGTCTCCGGGTGGAAGCCCATGACGTGGTAGTTCTCATGCGCGTTCTCGACGGCGATCTTCCAGTTGCAGTGCCATTCCTCGGTCCAGCCGGCCACCTGGGTCAGCTCCGGCAGCCGGTAGTTGACCAGGTCCTCGCCGATTCGCCGCAGATGGGGCCCCAGCGGCTCGGCCGAGGCGTCCAGGTTGACGAAGACGAACCCCTGCCATTCCTCCACCGCGAAGGCGGGCAGCCGGCACGTGGACGGGTCGAAGGCCGGATTGCGCTTCATGTGGGTGGCACCGACCAGGCGGCCGTCCAGAGCGTAGCGCCACAGGTGATAGGGGCACGTGAAGGCGTCGGTCCGCCCCGCGCCCTCCTCCACCACCGGCATCAGCCGGTGCCGGCACACCGGCGAGAGCCCGTACAGCGAGCCGTCCTCGCCACGCACCACGACCACCGGCTCGCCCGCCACTGACAGGGACACGTAGGACCCGGTCTCCGTCAGCTCGTCCACGTGCGCGACCAGCACCCAGGAGCGACCGAACACCAGTTGCCGCTCCACCTCCCACAACTCGGGCGACGTGAACGCCGCCGGCGGCAGGCTCAGATCCTCGGCATCCGGCCCCAGATACCGCTCCAGCTCCGCCGTGATCTCCCCGATGTCCACGTCGGCCCTCCCCTCGGTCCGGCTTCGTCCAGTTCCGGCCGAGGGTGGCCGCGCGCACTCGTGAACCGGTCGGATCGCGATGGACCCGGCCCCGCCGCCGCCGCGCACCGCCTCCATCCGCCCTGGGCGATTTCTCCAGCGCGGCTTCCGACGATCCCGTTCATGTACGGGGCTGACCTCACCGAGATCCACGACCTCATCCACGAGAGCCGCGGCAAGGACTACGCGGCCGAGGCGCACGACCTCACCCGGCGGGTGCGCGCGTTGCGGCCGGACGCCGACTCCCTGCTCGACGTGGCCTGCGGCACCGGGGCGCACCTGCGCCACTTCGCCGGCCTCTTCGACCGGGTCGCCGGTCTCGAACTGTCCGAGCCGATGGTCCGTGCCGCGCGCCGGGCGCTGCCCGACGTTCCCGTCCACACCGGAGACCTGCGCGACTTCCGGCTCGACACCCGCTTCGACGTGATCACCTGCCTGTTCGGGTCGCTCGGCTACGCCACCGACCCGGCCGAACTCCACGCCGCCCTGGCCGCCTTCGCCCGGCACCTGACGTCCGGGGGAGTGGTGGCCGTCGACCCCTGGTGGTTCCCCGAGACCTACCTCGACGGATACGTCTCCGGGGATGTCGCCACCGTGGCGGGGCGCACCATCGCCAGGGTCTCGCACTCCGCACGGGCGGGCGACGCCTGCCGGATGGACGTGCACTACGTGGTGGCCGACGCCCGCACCGGCGTCCGGCACTTCACCGAGACCCACCGCATCTCGCTGTTCCCCCGCGCCACCTACGAGGCCGCGTTCCGCGCGGCCGGCCTCGACGTCACGTACGTCCCCGGTCCGCACGCCGGCCGCGGTCTCTTCCTCGGGACCGCCCCGGTGGTCCCGTGACACCCGCACCGCGCCCGACGACGACCGATCCGACACCCAACCTGGGAGCAGCATGCGCGTCCTGTTCGTGACCTCCCCAGGCCTCGGCCACCTCTTCCCGACCATCCCCCTCGCCCAGGCCTTCCGCGCCGCGGGCCACCGGGTCCGCTACGCCACCGGAGGGCTCAGCCTCGCCGCGGCCGAGGCCGGGTTCGACGTCGTGGACGTCACCCCGGACCTGGACTACCTGCCGGTCTACCTGCCCCAGGAGAGCGGGGATGGCGTTCCCACGGACCACCCCATGTTCGCGGAGGACCCCGACGACGCCGAACTCGCCACGCTCTTCGCCCGAGTCTCCGGGGTCATGGTGGACGGTGTCCTCGCGGCGGCCCACGACTGGTCACCCGACCTGGTGGTCGCGCCACCCCTGCAGGCGGCCGGCCGGCTCGTCGCCGCCGCGCTGGGCGTGCCGCTGGTCGAGCCCCGGCTCGGGTCGTACGACAGCGGCGCCCGGCTGCGCACCCTGCTCCGCGCCGGGACGGCACCGCACTGGGAGCGCCACGGCGTCACCGGCGAACCCACGGCCACGGTCGCGCTCACCACCCTCCCGCCGAGCCTCACCGCGCTCCTCCCCGAAGACCGCCGCACCCCCGGGGCCGGGTTGCTGCGCCACGTGCCTTACAACGGCGGGGCCGTGCTGCCCGGCTGGTTGACGGAACGCCCGCGGGCGCCGCGGATCGCCGTCACCCTCGGCACCATCGAGGCCCAGTGGGGCGGCATCGCCATCCTGGAGCCGTTCCTGAAGGCCGCCCGGGGTGCGGACGCCGAGTTCGTGGTCACGCTAGGCGGCGGCGACCCGGCGCTCCTGAGCGATGTCCCGTCCAACGTCAGGCTGGTCGAGTGGGCCCCGCTCGACCAGCTCCTGGACACCTGTGCCGCGATCGTCCACCACGGGGGCAGCGGGACCCTGTTGACGGCGGCCGCCGCCGGGATCCCGCAGTGCGTCATCCCCCGCGGTTCGTACCAGCAGACCGGCGCCGATCTGCTGCCGGCCCGGGGCATCGGGCTCGTGGCCGAGGCCACCACCCTCGGCGCGGCCGAGTGCCGGGCCCTGCTCCGGGACGACCGCCTGCGCGAGAACGCCCGGCAGGTCCGGGCCGAACTGCTCGCCATGCCCACCCCCGCCGAGACGGTGGCCCGGCTCGCCGAGTCGCTCGGCTGAACGCCCGGCCCGCCATCCCTGCCTCCGCCCACCCGATCCAGGAAGCCGAACAGATACAGACAACGACCGATCTGACGAAGGCCGGGCGGCCCACCGAGGAGGCCCTGCGCCGCTACCGGGACCAGGGCTTCGTCCACTTCACGTCCGTGCTCCCCGCCGACGAGGTGGCCGTGTTCCGAGCCGCCGCCGACCGACTCCTCGCCGAGGAGGGCCCGCAGACCTGGGGCGCCTCCGAGGAGCAGGCCCAGGTCCACTACGTGGAGGCGGCCTGGCGCAAGCACCCGGACCTGCGCCGGCTCGCCCTGCACCCCGCGGTCACCGGGCTCGCCGAGTCCCTGGCCGGCGGGCCGCTGCGCCTCTACGGCACCGACGTGCTGAAGAAGGAGCCTCGGGTCCACCTGCCCACCGTGGTCCACGACGACGAGCCGGGCCTGCCGCTCGCGGGCCTCACCCGGACGCTGACCGCCTGGATCCCGCTGGTGGACGTGCCCGCCGCCCGTGGCTGTCTGGTCTACGTGCCCGGCTCGCACCGGCGCCCGGCGGAGCACCGCCAGGTCCACCTGGCCGGGTTCCAGGACTACCGGCCGATGGAGGAGGTCTGGCCCGAGTTCCCGTTCAGCCCCCGGGTGGCCGTTCCGATGCGCGTCGGCGACGTGGTCTTCCACGACTTCCGCACCGTGCACATGGCCGCCGTCAACACCGACGGCGAGCGCCGGCTCGCCTTCGCCGCCGTCTACATGGACTCCGACGCCACCTACCGCCCCGGGGTGCAGGACCACCCGGTGGCCCACCTGGAGCCGGGCGCGCCGGTCGACGGCGAGCTCTTCCCGCTGATCGCAGCCGGTCCCGGCGGCGCCTCGTGACCACGGCGCCGGCCCGGCTCGGGGAGCGGCTCCAGTACGAGCAGGGACTGCTCTGGCTGCACCGGATGAAGGGCGACCCGTACGCGGCGCTGCTCTGCGACGTGGACGAGGACCCGGGGCCGCTGCGCGAGCGCGTCCGCGCCGTCGGACCGCTGTGGCGCTCCGCCACCGGCCCGTGGGTGACGGGGGATCCGGCCATGGGCGCCGCGCTGCTCGCCGACCCCCGCCTCGCGCCCGCGCCGGTCCTGCCCGGTGACGGCGACGGCCCGCCCCCGGCTGGGCCGGTGCCCCCGCCTGAGGGCGTCCGGGTCCGCCTACCGGATGCTCTGGGGCCGGAGTTCGACCTGGTCACCGAGGTGGCCGAACCGCTGGTCGCGGCGGCCCTGGCCGAGGCGTGCGGGATCCCCGCGGACGAGCACGAGCGGTTCGCGCGGGCCGTCACGGCCTGCGGCACCGCCCTGGACGCGACGGTGTGCCCCCAGCGGCTGGACACCACGCGGCGCCTGCACGCGGCCGCCGACGCGCTCCGCTCCCTGCTGGCCGCGGTCCCCGGCGCCCCGGTACCGGCGACGGTGGTGGCCGCCGCCCGCACCGGCGCCGACCTGATCGTCCGGACCCTGCTCCGGGCCCGGTTCCCGCTGCCGCCCGCCGCGGTCGGCCCGACGGTCTCGGACGCGCTGCGGGAACGGCCGCCGGTGTGGATCGCTCCGCTGGTGGCCCGCGCCGAGGTGCCGATCGCCGGAGAACGGATCGCCGCCGGCGAGCGGGTGGCGGTGCTGATCGGCGACGGTCACGGGCACGGCCAGGACCACGGCCAGGATCTCGCCCCGTTCCGCCGGGCCCTGGCCGAGGGCACCCTCGCCGCCTTCGCAGCCCGGTACGCCGAGCTGCGCCCCGCCGGGCCCGCGGTGCGCCGCCCCCGGGCGCCGCTGACCCGGGGACCGGCCCGGGTGCCGGTCCGGGCCACCGCGGCCGCGACGGGCGGAGGCGGCCGATGAGGGTCCTGTTCGCCTCGCTGGAAGGCAGCCACTTCCAGCTGCTCGCCCCGCTGGCGTGGGCGCTGCGCACCGCCGGGCACGAGGTCCGCGCCGCCTGCGTCCCCGACGTGGTGGAGACCGTCACCCGGACCGGGATCACGGCCGTCCCGCTCGACTGCCCGCCGTGGTACGAGGGCCTCGGGCCGTTCCACCAGGAGGCCATCGCCCACTTCGGCACCGCCGACCAGCAGCGGGAGCCGGACCGCCAGGACACCTGGGCGGACCAGCTCGGCTACGAGAGCGTCATCGTCCCTGCCCTGAACTCCCGCCTGAACTGCGACCGGCTGATCGACGAGCTGGTGGCCTTCGCCCGGCACTGGCAGCCGGACCTGGTCATCTGGGAGACGCTGTGCCTGGCCGGTCCGGTCGCCGCGCTCACGGTGGGGGCGGCCCACGCCCGCGTGGTGTCCGGCCCCGAGCTGGCCATGCAACTGGGCACCCGTCGGGAGTTCCTGCGACTGGCGGCCGAGCAGCCGCCCGAACACCGCGAGGACCCGACGGCGGAATGGCTGGACTGGACCCTGGAGCGCCTGCGCGCGCCGGCCCGCTTCGACGAGTCGGTGCTCACCGGCCAGTGGACCGTCGACACCCGCCCGGCCGGTCTGCGCGAGGACCTGGGCGTGCCCACCGTCCCCGCGCGCTACGTCCCGTACAACGGCCACTCCGTCGTGCCCCGTTGGCTGCGTGAGCCGCCGGCGCGGCCCCGGGTCTGCCTCGCCCTCGGGGTGAGCATCGACGGCGGCTACGGCCTGTGGGACCTCGACGCGGTGCTCGCCGGCATGCTGGACGCCCTGGCCGACCTGGACGTCGAGGTGGTCGCCGCGCTCTCCGAACGGCAGCGCGCCCACCTGCCGCGGCTCCCGGGCACCGTGCGGGTGGTCGACCACGTGCCGATGCACGACCTGCTGCCGACCTGTGCGGCCGTCGTGCACCACGCCGGCTACCAGACCAAGGCCACCGCCGAATTCCACGGCGTGCCCCAGGTCCTCCTCACCGGCTGGGAGTGGGTCACCGAGGCCATGGGTGAGGAGTACGAGAAACAGGGCAACCTCGCCGCCCTGCCGCTGCGTTCGTTCACCCGCGACCGCTTCCGGGAGACGGTCGCGCGGGTGCTCGACGAGCCGTCGTTCGCCGAACACGCACGACGGCTGCGGCGGGAGATCCAGGAGATGCCGACACCGAACGAGGCCGTCACCGTCATCGAACGGCTCACGGCCCGTCATCGGAAGGGAGAAGGAGCAGCATGACGCTCACGGAGATCGTGGCGGAGCTGGGGCGGTACCTGGACGAGGACGCCCCCCAGGTGAGCCTGTCCCCGGCGGCCTTCACGTCGCCGGAGCTGTGGGCGGCCGAACGCGAACGGGTCTTCGGACGGTCCTGGCTGCTGGCCGGTCACCTCGGCGACCTGGCCGAGGCGGGCGCGTCGGTGACCCTCGCGCCCGCCGGCCGGCCCGTCACCGTGACCAGGGAGGAGGACGGGGTCCTGCGTGCCAGGTCCGCTACGGGCGCTCGCCGCCCGCCCACGTCGGTGGAGGAGTGGCAGGGCTTCGTCTTCGTCAACGCCGACCCGGATGCCGAGCCCCTGGCACCCCACCTGGGCCGGATCGGCGAGGAACTCGCCGCCTACCGGCTGACGGAGATGACGCCGGTCACCGGCTTCACCGAAGTGTGGCGGTGCAACTGGAAGATCGCGGTGCAGAACGCCCACGAGAACTACCACGCGATGGGGCTCCACCCGACGACCGTCGGGCTGATCACCCCGCCCGGCGGAGCGATGGAGGTGCGCACCGAGTCCCGCTGGGTCACCCGGCTGCTCAGCCCGTTCCGGGAACCGCTGGCGTCCACGGCGCTGCCGCTCAGCGCCGATCAACGGGCCACCATGTACAACTGCGCGGTGTTCCCCTCCGCGAGCCTCGCGGCGTTCGGGGACTCGGTGGTCTGGATCAGCATGATCCCGCTCGCCATCGACCGGATCGAGGTCCGGGGCGGGGTGCTGATGCATCCGGCCGCGCTCGACGGCCAGGACCTGGACGCGCTCCGCGAGGAGAACGCGCGCAGCGCCGCGGTGGTGAACCGGGAGGACCGGCTGGGGATGGAGGCCGTCCAGCGGGTGGCCGGCTCCCGGTTCGCCGAGCGCGGCCACCTGTCCCCGAAGGAAGCCGGGGTCCTGGCCTTCTACCGCGCCCTCGCCCGCGCGCTGCTGGCCGGCTG
>NZ_JBSHAP010000196.1:0-12612 GCF_053611565.1 Kitasatospora sp. NPDC054795 | reverse complement strand
CCGCAGGTGCGGGGAGGCCGCCGCCGTCGTGCGCCGCCCCCCGGGGCGGAGTTCCCCGGTCGGGCGATCAGACCCGGTCGGCCGCGATCAGCACGTACTGGAAGGAGCCGTCCTTGTAGGACTCGATGAACGCCTCCTCGATGCCGGTCACCAGCGAGGTGGTGTTGCGCAGCTCCCAGTAGGGCAGGGTGTCCGGGGTCAGGTCGATGACGGCCTGCGGCACCAGACGGTTGTCGGCCATCGCCCGCAGGTACTCGCGGCGGGAGTGGATGTTGCACTCGAAGTGGGCGTTGATCTGCGAGACCCACTTCGACGGCTGGCCGTAGCGCGGGTTCCAGCAGCCCGTGATGGTCACGTACCGGCCGCCGACGCTCAGCACCCGGGAGTGCTCGGCGAACAGGTCGTGCAGGTCGACGTACATGCTGGACTCGTTGTTCCAGGAGCCCGCGACCGTGCCGGTCTCGACGGGCATGTTCAGCATGTTGGCGACCCGGGAGCGGACGAAGTCGCCGATGCCCAGCTCGGCGGCGCGCCTGTTGCCGAACTCGGCCTGCTGGGCGGAGAGGGTCAGGCCCTCGACCCGGCAGCCGAAGCGCTGGTGGGCCATCACCATCGAACCGCCGCGGCCGCAGCCGGCGTCGACCAGGGTGTGGTCAGCGCGGATGTCGCCGAGGTGGTCGAGCAGCACGTCGGCCTGGGCGGACTCCAGGCGGTGCAGCTCGGCGATCACCTTCTTCTCGCGCTCACTGTCGGCCGGGTCGCCGATCGCGGCCCGGTCGATCTCCCCGATCCCGTAGTGGTGGTGGTAGAGGCCGTCGACGTCACCCAGGCGAAGGTTGACCGGACGGGCCTCGTGGTCCCAGTAGCGTGCGATGTCGCCCTGGTACGGGGTCGCCGGGCCGGGGATGGTGTTGCCGGGGGTGGTGATGTCGTCGGTCACGGACATGGGTCAACTCCTAGTGGATGGTCAAGGGGTCTTTCATCAAAGAGGATTCGCTGCCGTGCGAGGTGGCGCCGCCGGAAGGGCCGGTGTCACCAGAAGTCGGGCAGCGTGTAGCGGTAGGTGTTGGTCTGGTGCCAGTAGTGGTTGCCGTCCACCCACGCGGCCACACCGCGCAGGAACCGTGGGACGGCCGGTACCGGGCAGGACAGGGCCAGGGCCGCCGCCTCGGCCTCGAAGGCCAGCATCAGTTCGTTGTGGACCTCGACCGCCTTCAGGTAACCCTCCTTGCGGGAGACGCCCTCGCGCTCGGAGACCACCACCGGCAGGTTCAGGTGCAGTCCGGGGCTGGCCAGCTCCTTCATGTACGAGTAGAGGTCGTTGACGATGGTGGTGGCGTTGGAGGCCAGCGCGATCACCCGCTGCATCGCGGGCAGCGCGTGCAGCTCGGCGGGCAGCTCGTAGCCGCCGACGGTGTCCGTGATCGTCGGACAGGGGCGGAAGTTGTTGAACTGGCGCATGGCCAGGTACTCCCACACCTCCGGCACGTGGTCCGCCTGGTCCCAGGCGGCCTCGGCCAGGTACCCGAGGTGCAGCCGCGCCATGTCGTGCCGGAACCGGTCCGACTGGGAGGGCGTGGCGGCCCGGGTGAAGTACTCCATCGCCGAGCGGTAGGCGCGCCGGGGCGCGTCCGACGACAGCGAGGCCTCCCAGTCCGGGTGGTACTCCGTCGTGGTGTGCAGCGGGTCCAGCGCGGTGTGCGCGAGCAGCAGACGGCTGCCCAGGCCGATCGGCGACCCGCCGAGGTCCTCGCAGTAGCAGTCGTCCACCGCGTTCTCGGCCACCATCAGGCGGGCCGCGAGCATCAGGTGGTCGACGCTCGGCGCGTCCGGGTGGCAGGCCACCATGTAGCGCCCGGTGGAGAAGCCGTCGAAGTCCTTCTCCCAGTCCGGCGGGTACAGCTCCACCTCCTCCATCGCCCAGACCTTGATCTCCGCACTGAGCGCCTCCACCCGCACCGGGTCGGGCTCGGCGATCGGGTGGTGGTACAGGCCGGGGATGGGGTCGCCGGCCTTGGGCTTTCCGCCGCTCGGCACCTCGGCGGCCGGGCTCGCGGCCGCCGCGATCGCAGCGGGCAGGACGTGGACGGGCGGCAGCCGGAACCCGGGGGTCGCCGCCGTGACCTCGGTCGCGGCTTCCGGGACCTCGGGCACCGGGACCTCGGAGGCGGGGGCCTCGGGCACCGGGACCTCGGGGGCCTCGACCCCGGGCACCGACGCCTGCGGCCGGAACTGCAGCCCGGAGGTGCCCAGCCCGCTGGGCCCGCGCAGGATCCGGTCGATCGCCGGGGTGCTCATGGGCCCACCACCGGGGCGGTCACGGGCCCGCATGGTGTCTCCGGTCTGGCACGCAGGGGCATGGAGCCTCCTCTGGGAAGGGGTCGCGCACATATGACGGATCGTCATTCCGTCAGCCTCGAACGGGAACCCGGGCTTCCGCCCCTGTCCCGCTCGGTTCACCACCGTAGGCGCGAAGGCGCGTTCCGCATCGCAACGGACGATCTTCCTCACCCGATAGGGTGAACGTTCGGGCTGGCGACGTTTGAGCGGGCCACAGTCGTGCATTGATCACACCGGTCCCGGGGCGCGCCGGCCGCGAACCCTCCCGCCCGAGCCGCCCGCCCCTCGCGTCAACCTGCTGACGCCCACGCGTGTCCCGGGGCGCCCGATCGCGTTGTTCCGGTCGTGGCGGGGGCTGTTCGAATGCGAAAAGGCCGGAGGGAACGCGCGGTGGCAGCGCTTCCGATGCCCTCGCCCCGGCGAACCCGGTGGAGCGCGGGCCGGAACGGTCGGTCACCTCCCGGCCCGGTGCACGGCCCCACCGGTAAGGGGGACCAGAATGGCCTGGGCGCCGTGAGGACGGAGCCAGGAAGGAAGACCAGCGCATGGAGAGCCAGGCCCGCAGCCGCACCGCACTCGTCGAGGAGCTCATGGAGCGCTATCCCGACGTGCCCCGGGAGGCGGTGATCAAAGAGGACCTGCTGCGCGGCGGCATGGCCTTCGACGAGTCGGCGCTCAGCGGCAGCGCCGGCGCCGACGGGGGCGGCGAGGTCAAGCCGAAGTCGTACTTCATCTTCTCCTTCGACCACCGCACCCTGCCCGAGCTGGGCGCCGCCGCGCTCAACCGGCCGCCGGAGGAGATCGTGCTGACCGGCGGGCCGTACGGGCTGCGCCGCACGGTGGTGTCGGTGCGGGTGAACCCGGACTCGCCCTACCGGGTCGGCGCCGGCGAGGACGGCACCCTCGGCCTCTACCTGGACGGCGCGCGGATCGCCGATGTCGGCCTGCCGCCGATGCCGGACTACTACCGGCACACGCTGGCCAACGGGAAGTCGGTGATGGAGGTCGCCCCGACCATCCAGTGGGGCTACCTGATCTACCTCACGGTGTTCCGGGTCTGCCAGTACTTCGGCGCCAAGGAGGAGTGCCAGTACTGCGACATCAACCACAACTGGCGCCAGCACAAGGCCGCCGGGCGCCCGTACACCGGGGTCAAGCCGGTCGAGGAGGTGCTGGAGGCGCTGGCGCTGATCGACGAGCACGACACCGCCCGCGCCTCCCAGGCGTACACCCTCACCGGCGGGGCGATCACCTCGCGCGTCGGCGGCCGGGACGAGGCCGACTTCTACGGGCAGTACGCCAAGGCCATCGAGGAGCGCTTCCCCGGCCGCTGGATCGGCAAGGTGGTGGCCCAGGCGCTGCCGCGCGAGGACGTCCAGCGCTTCCACGACTACGGCGTGCGGATCTACCACCCCAACTTCGAGGTGTGGGACAAGCGGCTGTTCGAGCTGTACTGCCCGGGCAAGGAGCGCTACGTCGGCCGGGACGAGTGGCACCGCCGGATCCTCGACTCCACCGAGGTGTTCGGCCCGGAGAACGTGATCCCCAACTTCGTCGCGGGCGTGGAGATGGCCGAGCCCTTCGGCTTCACCACGGTGGACGAGGCGATCGCCTCCACCGAGGAGGGCCTGCGCTTCTTCATGTCCCACGGCGTGGTGCCGCGCTTCACCACCTGGTGCCCCGAGCCCACCACCCCGCTCGGCAAGGCCAACCCGCAGGGCGCGCCGCTGGAGTACCACATCCGGCTGCTGCAGACCTACCGGGCGACCCTGGACGAGTTCGGCCTCTCCTCCCCGCCCGGCTACGGCCCGGCGGGCCCGGGCAAGGCGGTCTTCTCGGTGAGCTCCTTCATGGACTCGCTGCAGGGCTGAGCACGGCCCGCCCCAGGCGCCGCCGACCGTCGTCCGGGCGGCGGCGCCCCGCCCGTCAGCTCCCGTTCAGCGGGCGGACGGTGAGGATCTGCTCGGCCCGGCCCAGCGGGCCGTGGACGTCGTGCAGCACGGTGCTGGTGACGCCGTGCCCGGCCGGGCCGAAGCTGACGCTGGTGTCCAGGCCGGTCCAGGGGCCCTCGGGGCGGCGGTGGAAGTGGATCGTCAGGTCGGTGTTGGGGAACATCCACTCGGTGGGGTTCTGCCGCACCGCGATGCCGTTGGCGGTGTCCACCAGCTTGACGAAGGAGGCGTGCGGGCCGCTGGGCTCCCCCGCGACCAGCTCCACCGGGGTGGAGATCCAGGCGGCGGCTCGGCCCGGGGCGGTCTCCCGGCGGCGGACGTCGATCGAGGCGATGTAGCCGCCGCCCCACACCCCGGCCATCGTCCAGGGCTCGAACTCCTCGGGCCCGGGCAGCGACTCGTCGTGGGTGCCGGCGACGGCGGTGGTGTCCAGCTCGGCGAGGAACCAGGCGCGGGCCCGGACCACGGCCCGCCCGCCGGTCACCACGGTGGCCTCGACCAGCTCGATGGTGCGCCCGGGGCGGACGGTCTCCACCGTGATCTCGAACTCGTCGAGGGCGATCAGGCCGAGTATGTCGTAGCTGATCCGGGCCAGTGCCAGGCCGTCGGCGGGGCGCCCGGCCCGCTGGTCGGCCCGCCGCTGGTCGGCCCGGTGGCGGTCGATGGCGTGCACGATCAGGCCGCCGAGCGGGCTGAAGTGCTGCTCGTCGGGGTGCCAGGCACCCTGCGCCTGCACGGTGGGCTTGTAGCTGTTCTCGCCGGTGCGCTGGTAGTAGCTGTCGGGCGCGGCGGTGGGGGTGGTCACGTGCGCTTCTCCTCGGGCCGGATCGCTGGCTGCCGGGCGGGCGCCGCCGTGGTACGACGGCGCCCGACCTCGGCGTTCAGGATCGTAAGGGGCCGAACCGCCGGTGGGGCGTCACGGGTGACGCATCCCACACCCCCGGAGGACCCGGAGTGTCAGTGCGCGGCGAGCGGGTAGTGGTCGGAGAGGTCGGTGTAGGTGTAGCTCTTGCCCCAACTGCTCACCGTCCAGGGCGCGCTGTGCACCCGGACCACCTGGTTGGTGTACTCCTGCGGGCGGGCGTGGTCGGCCCGGTAGAGGACGTAGTCGAGGTCCTCCTTGGGCTCGCCCGGGTAGCGGTAGGCGGCGACGGAGTTGTCGGCGGTGTCGAAGGAGTACGGCCAGCCGGTGCGGGCGGAGGCCGGGGCGAGGTTGCCGTTGGTCAGCAGCGCCTGGTACTCGGAGCCGTGCGAGTCGATGTTGAGGTCGCCCGCGACCAGGATCGGTTCGTCGGCCGGGATCCGCTTGGCATCCAGGAAGGAGCGCATCGCGGTGAGCTGCTTGGCCCGGATGTCCGCCGCCTGGCCGCTCGCGCAGCCCGAGTCGGTGGACTGGAGGTGGGTGCCGACCACGTGGGTCCGGCGGCCGTTGACGTCCAGCACCGCGTAGACGAAGCCCTTGTTGGAGAACCAGTCCGAGCCGCAGGCGTCCTTGTAGACGTACTGCTCCTTGCGCAGGATCGGCCACTTGCTGAGCAGGGTGACGCCGCCGTCCTCGGGGGTGGTGGAGCTGTAGCTGCCGGAGGTGGCGTCCCAGCCGCTGGTGGAGCGGCCGACCACCGGCGTGTGGTACGGGTAGGCGGCCGAGGCCTTGGCGGTCAGCGCGTCGGAGGCCGAGTTGTCGAAGGCCTCCTCCAGCACGACCACGTCGTGGCCCTGGAAGAAGTCCGCCGAGGCGATGGCCTGCGCCCGGTACTGCTGGCCCCAGTTGGGGTAGAGCGAGGTGCTCATCAGGAACGTGTTGTAGGTCAGCACGTCGAGCGGGGGTGCGGTCGCGGGGGCGGTCTCGGCCGAGGCCGGGACGGCGCCGAGCACGGCGAGGACGGTGGCGGCGGCGCCGGCGGCGAGGGCGCGGCGGACGGACGACAGGGGCATCGGGCCTCCGTGAGGGCGTTGTCGTGGACCCGTCGGGTCGAGGGATGTTGTTCATCCAACTTGGCCGTCGGCACGGACCGCAAGACATCGGGCGAGCATTCGGTGAACTCGTCGGTAACACCGTCGGCGAGGGGCCGACGGGCGGTCACCGCCCCACCCTCCGTACCGCGCCTCCGTACCGCCCCTCCGTATCGCGCGTCAGGAGCCGCGGTCAGACTGTCCTCGGCGCGACGAAGGAACGAACGGGGGAAGACATGGCCGGCAGGAAGAAACGGAAGAGGCCGCTCGCCGAGGGGGTGGCCCCGCCCCCGAAGCGGGTCCGCAGGCGCCCGGAGCCGCAGCTGTCGGCACGGGCGGTCCGCCGGACGGCGTGGCTGGTCGGGGCACTCACCCCGGTGCTGATGGTCGGCCTGGCGGCACTGGGCAGCAACCCGGACTACCAGCTGCCCTGCGGCATCCTGGCGTTCCTGGTGCTCTCGGCGGGCGTCGTCGCGCTCGGCTTCGTCCGTCCCCGCGGCTGGATCATCTGGCCGGCCGTCCTGCTCGGCGTGCTGCTGCTGGTCCTGCCGACGGCGAGCATCCGCGCCCAGATCATGGCGCAGCGCGGCGTGGAGACCGCGGTGGTGGTCACCGCGGCCCACAGCGCGAAGGACAAGAACGGCGAGGTGAGCTGGACCTGCGCCATCCGTCGCGCCGACGGGCGGCCGCTGCCGCACGCCGAGGTCGGCGGCTACGGCTGCACGGGCACGCGCGACATCGGAGACACCGAGAACGTGCTGGTCGACCCTGCGGGCTGGGCGCCGCCGGTCCCGCTCGACGAGGACCTCGAATTCCGCCGCGGCGGCGTCCACGTCACCGCGGTGCTGGCCGTCCTGTGGGGCCTGCTCACCCTGGTCGCGGCGCGCCGCACCCTGCGGGAGCCGGGCGCCGCGGCCGGTCAGCGGGGCGGCAGGTAGCGCACCAGGACGTCGGAGCCGGTGCCGTTCGGGGCGCCGAACAGCAGGGTGGTGCCGAACGCGTCCACGGCCGGCGCGAAGGACGGGCCGACGGCCTCGGCGACCCGCTCGACCAGACCGGTCCGCAGGTCCCGCCGGAAGAGGTCCGGGGCGCCGTTGGTGTCGCCGGGCACCAGGCCGGCGTCGTCCGAGACGAAATGGACCCAGCGGTCGTCCGCCGTCATGACGGCCGGCTGGGTTCCGGCGGGAGCCACCTCCGTCACCGCGCCCGTGTGCAGGTCCCGGGCGTAGAGCGCGACGCGGGTGCCGCCCTGGTCCGGCTGGTACACCCGGAACAGCGCGTACCGGCCGTCGGGGCTCAGCCGGCTCTGCCGCACGGCGTCGCGCAGGGTGCCGCTCGGGTCGATGCTCGCGCCCTCGATCCGGCCGGTGCGGGCGTCGTAGACGTAGAGCGGGAACAGTTGCCGGGTGGGCGGTGGCTTCCGGGCGGACTGCGCGGATTGCGCGGCCGGGGCGGCCGGGGCGGCCGGCAGCAGGTTGGCCGCCTTCGACCGGAACGCGACGGTCCGGCCGTCGGCGCTGAGCGAGGGCTCCACCGAGCCGCCGTCGGCGGGGGCGCCGCCCTGCCCGGCCGTGACCAGGCGGGTGCTGCCGGTCCAGCGGTCCGTCAGGTAGACGTTGGCGGTGCCCGCCTGTGCCCCGGGGGCGAGGTCGGCGCGGTCCGAGGAGTAGGCGACGTACCGGCCGTCGGCGCTGATCGCGGGACTGACGGAGTTTCCGGCGCCGGTGCCGGCGGTGACCAGCTCGGTCCGGCCGGTGAGGCGGTCGCGGACGTAGACGTCGGTGCGCCCGCTGCCGTTCCCGGGCACGGCGTTGACGGCGTCACTGCTGAAGGCGACGTACCGGCCGTCGCCGCTGATCGCCGCCTGGACGGTGGAGCCGTCCAGCTGGGCACCGCCGTCGGCGAGGCTGACCCGCTCGGTGTGCCGCGTCCACAGGTCGCGGACGAAGACGTCGTAGAGGCGGTTGGTGTCGCCGGGCACCAGGTTGGAGGCCAGCGAGGTGAACAGCGCGTAGCGGCCGTCGGCGCTCAGCCCCAGCGGCTCGGACCAGTCGTCGGCGGGCGTGCCGTCGGGGCTCACGTTCACCCGCACCGTGTCGCCGCCCGCGGGGCGCTCGGCCGCGGACGCGGATGTGGACGTGGCGGACGTGGAGGCGGGCCGCGCGTGGGCCGCCGGTGCCGCGCTCCCCGCCAGCAGCGCGGCCGCCAGGACGCAGACCACCCGGAGCGTCGTCGTCTTCATGGGCTCCCCTCCCCTTGGATTCCTCGTCGATTCCCCCCGCGTTCCCCCTCCCCCGGGGCGAGCCAACCCTCCGGTCGTGGCCACGGTCAACCAGGCCGCCCCGGAACGGGCACGATTTCGCCAACTCCCCTCCACATCAGGCGCGTTCCCACTCCCTCTTGCCGATTCGGCAAAAACCCCTTGGCCGCGCGCGGCCGCCGGTGCGAGGGTCCGGGAATGACCGCTGACGAACCCTTTGCCCTGCCGATGCCCCTGCCCGGCGGCCTGCTCCTGCGCGAGTCCCGGCCGGAGGACCTGGAGCAGCTCGGCGCGCTGCTCGCCGAGCGCGGCGTCCCGGAGGACGCACTCGACCACCGCCTGGTGGTCGAGGACCCGGACGCCGGCTGGTCGGCCAGCGCGGTGGTGGTCGACGGCGACCGGGTCGTCTCCACGGCCACCCTGCTGGACGAGGAGCTGCGCCTCGGCGGCGTCCGACTGCCCGCCGGGCAGGTCGAACTGGTCGCCACCGACGAGGAGTACGAGGGCCGCGGCCTGGTCCGGGCCCTGATGCGGTGGGCGCACGCACGCTCCGCCGCCCGCGGGCACGTGGTCCAGGTGATGATCGGAATCCCGTACTTCTACCGGCTGTTCGGCTACGAGTACGCCATCGACATCCCGGTCTCACGGCCGCTGCGCTCCACCCCGCCCGCCGAGGGCGGCGCGCCCGCGCTGCGCACCGCCCGGGCCACCGACCTGCCCGCCCTGGCCGCACTCCAGGAGCAGGCGCAGCACGGCTTCGACCTCGCGATGGGCCACGCCCCCGCCCGCTGGCGCTGGCTGCTGGCGCACGACGCGAGCACACTGCGGGTGGTCGAACGCGCGGGCGAGGTGGTGGCCGTGGGCCGCACCACCCCGGTGAACGACGGCGAGTTCCACCTCGCCGAGGCGGCCGCCGCGGACGAGCGGGCGGCACGCGAACTGCTGGCCGGTGTGGCGGCGCTGGCGCCCGAGGCGCGGCTCCACGTGGTGGACCGGCCGGGCACCCTGCCGGCCACCGTCTGGCACGATCTGCTGGACCGCACGCCGCGCCCCGAGGCGGAGCAGTACTACGTCCGCATCCCCGATCCGGCCGTGCTGCTCGACCGGCTGCGCCCCCTTCTCCACCGGCGCCTCACCGCCGCCGGCCTGGACCGCGCCGACGGCGAACTGCTGCTCTCCACCTACCGCGCCCACTACCGCGTCCCGGTCGGCGCGCAGGGGCCGGGCGAGGTGGTCACGGGCGGCACGATGCAGCACCTCGGCGCGTCCGGCGGCGTGGGCGTGGCCCCGGACGCGCTGGCGGCGCTGATCTTCGGGCCGTACGGGATCGAGGGGTTGAGCCGCATCCGGCCGGACGTGTACGGGCGCGGGGACGAGGAGCTGCACCGGGCGCTGTTCCCGCCGCTGACTGCCGACCTGCTGACGTACTACCTGCCCTGACGTCCCGCCCGCCGTCGGTTCCGTCACCCTCGCGTCCCCCGGTTCCCGTGGCTTGCGCCGAACGCGCCGCGCCGATCACAGGACCGGGCCTGTGGTGCGGAGCAGGCGGTGGCAGGTGGCTCCCGGCACACGCCACGGGACCGCTCACTCCTCCACGGGCAGGCACTCGGCGAGCAGGCCGACGATGTCGCGCCAGGCCCGCCGGGCGTGCTCCGGGTGGTGGGCGACGCCGGGGAGCACGGTGTGACCGACCGTCGGGTGGTGGAACGCGTGCTGGGCACCGCCGTAGACCACGAGACGCCAGTCGACGCCCGCCGCCTGCATCTCGGCGGTGAAGGCCTCCCTCCGCTCGGCGGGCATGATCGGGTCCTCCGAGCCGACCCCGGCCCACACCGGGCACCGGATCCGGGCCGCCTCGCCCGGGCGGCCGGTGGTGAACCCGTTGACCGTCCCGATCGCCCGCAGGTCGACGCCGGCGCGCCCGAGTTCCACCGCGATGGCGCCCCCGGTGCCGTAGCCGATGGCGGCGATCCGGTCCGGGTCGGTCCGCGGTTCGGCGCGCAGCACGTCGAGGGCCGCGCGACCGATGTCCCGCATCCGGTCGGAGTCGGCGAGCATCGGCATCACCCGCGCCAGCATCTCCTGCGGGTCACTGATCCAGCGCCCGCCGTGGAGGTCGAAGACCAGGGCCACGTAGCCCAGTTCGGCGAGGGCGTCGGCCCGGCGGCGCTGGAAGTCGTTCAGGCCCGGTCCCTCGGGCCCGATCAGGACCGCGGGCCGGGGCCCGGCGCCGGCCGGGAGCGCGAGGTGCCCGATCATCGTCATTCCGTCGGCCGGGTACTCGACCGTGCGTGTGGTGACCGTTGTCATGGGACCGGACAGTAGCGGGGTCCGCGCCCCGGCCGGGCCGGACTTCGCCCTCGGCAGAGCGGGCGGCCCGCTGACGGCGGCCGCTGCACTGGAGGCCTTGCGCCGTGACCTGGGCGGCGGTTGGACGGTCGAGGACCTGTCGGGCCCGGCGCGCTGACGCCCGGTCCGCCCCGGAGTGCCGCGGACCGGGGCCGGGAGCGGGGACCATCGGGGCCTGGTCAGGACGGCTCTTCAGGCCTGGTTTACGACTTTTGGTCATGGTTTTGGCCGAAGTGGTTAAAGACCCGGCCAAAAATGCGGATGCCCCCTTGCCGATAATGTGATCACATGTGCAGGCGCTGTGACGTTGCGCGTCGCAGGGGAGGGAACGGTCCGCTTTGCCGAGCGGACCCGATCAACAGGAGTCGTACCATCAACACCGCCATCCGCAAGGCCGCCCGTGGGGCGATGCCCGTCGCCGTCACCGCCTCCGTGCTCGCCACCGGCCTCACCGCCTGCGGCACCGTCGAGCAGCTGTCCGCCGCGCAGAAGGTCTCGAAGGCCTTCGACAAGGTCCGTGACGGCAAGTCGGCCGGGTTCACCCTCTCCATCGACGCCACCCCCGAGCAGGTCGCCGCGTTCGCCAACTCCGGCGAGCACAAGGGCAACGGGCTCATCGGCTCCGCCCGGGGCCGCAAGGAGGACATGGACGAGAAGACCGCCAAGGCGATCTCCGGCCTCTCCGTCACGGTCGCGGTCTCCGCCGACAAGCCGCTCAAGGACATCGAGGCCTTCAAGAACGCCGGCCAGGCGGGCAAGAACACCGACCTGACGCTCGACAAGTCGGTGCGCGTCTCCTACCTGCTCGCCGACCGCAGCGGCACCGCGCTGCTGGAGTACCGCCAGGTCGACGCCACGGCGTACCTGCACGCCGACGCCAAGGGCCTGATGAAGCTGGTCGGCGAGGACCCGTCCACGGTGGACGAGCTCCGCAAGGACCTGCCGGAGGAGATGAAGCCGGTCGGGGACGTGCTGGCCGGCAAGTGGGTGTCCTTCGACCTCCAGTCGCTCGCCGACCAGGCGAAGGAGGCCGACGCCAAGAAGGCCGCGCCGAGCGCCGCCCCCAGCCTCGACCCGGAGCTCGGCAACCAGCTCCTCAACTCGATCAAGGACGTGCTCGGCCGCACCGTCACGTACGAGGACAAGGGCAAGAAGGACGGCACCGAGCACCTCTGGGTGAGCGCCCCGGCCCGCCAGCTGGTGGACGAGATGTACAAGGCCGTCAAGCCGCTGTCCGCCAAGTTCCCCAAGCAGCTGGGCGACTTCCCGGACAAGGCCCCGAGCGACGTGCCGGACCGCCGGATCGGCGTCGACCTCTACCTGAAGAACGGCGCCTTCTCCTCCGCCACCTTCGACCTCGCCCAGCTGGCCGACAAGGTCGAGCCGGGCGTCAACTTCCCGGTGAAGCTCGCCTTCAGCCAGGCGGCCCCGAACGTCCAGGCCCCGGCCGACGCGGTCAAGGTGACCAACGACCAGCTGCTGGACGCGGTGCTCGGCCTGACCGCCGGGGACGACGGCGAGGAGGGCCTCGACCCCGAGGACCTCAAGGACCTCGGCGACCTCCCGCCCGCCCCGCCGCTGACCGACGCCCAGCTCAAGGAGCTCGCCGGGCTCGGCGTCCCGGAGGCCGAGGCGCGCGACCTCAACGAGGCGGGCCTGAGCTTCGGGAGCATCAAGCAGCTCGCCCAGGCCACCCCGCCCAAGGCCTGACCTCCTCCCGTGACCGGCCGACCGCGCACCAGCGGTCGGCCGGTCCAG
>NZ_JBSHAP010000195.1:0-12623 GCF_053611565.1 Kitasatospora sp. NPDC054795 | reverse complement strand
ACCACGGGAACCCTCTCCCTCCAGCTGCCCGACGTCTTCTTCGTCCAGACCAGCGGCGGCCGCGCGGTCCGCGCCGGCCTCACCGTCGGCACCACCACCCAGACCGTCGACGTCCCCACGAACGGCTTCCAGGGAGTCGGCGTGGGCACCGGCAGCGACCCGGCCGCCCTCGTCGAGCTGACCGTCACCGGCTGACCACCACCACCGCATCCGCCCTTCACGTTGGGAAGAACACCTCATGCTTCGCACCTCCTCGTCCCGCAACCTGCGGGCGGGCGCGCTGACCGCCGTCCTCGCCGCCGGCGCCCTGACGACCCTCGCCACGCCCCCGGCCGGCGCCGTGGTCGGCAACGCGGCCGCCGACGGGTCCTACGCCTTCACCGCGCGCCTGGCGATCGGCGACACCCTGCGCGCCTGCACCGGTGCACTGGTCGACCGCAACTGGGTGCTGACCGCCGCGTCGTGCTTCTCCGACGACCCGGCGCAGCCGCAGGCGCTGGCGGCCGGCGCGCCGAAGTGGAAGACCGTTGCCACCGTCGGCCGCACCGACCTGACCACCACGGGCGGCAGGACCGCCGAGGTGTCCGAGCTGGTGCCGTACGCCGGCCGTGACCTCGTCATGGCCCGGCTGGCCACGCCCGTCGACGGCATCGCCCCGCTGGCGGTCGCCACGGCCGCGCCGACCGTCGGGCAGACGCTGCGCGTGCCCGCGTACGGCCGGACCAAGGACGAGTGGGCTCCGCTCAAGCTCCACACCGGCGCCTTCTCGCTCGACACCGTGGCCGCCGCCGGCCTCGGCACGACCGGCACCGGCGGCGCGGCGATCTGCAAGGGCGACACCGGCGCCCCCGTGATCCGCGAGACCGGCGGCAAGGCCGAGCTGGTCGCCGTCGCCTCCCGCTCCTGGCAGGGCGGCTGCCTGGGCGTGCCCGCCACCGAGACCCGCACCGGCGCCTACAACACCCGCGTCGACAACGTCGCCGGCTGGGTGCAGCAGACCCGGGCGAAGTCCCTGGGCTGGAAGACCCAGGCCCTGGTGCGCAGCGACGCCAACCTCTACTTCGCGAGCCGTCTCTACGACGGCACGTGGACCCCGTACGAGGACGTCCAGGCCACGGCCGGCAACATCGGCGGGGTGCGCGCCGTCGCCTCGGCCGGCATCAATGCCGACACCCACATCGTCGCCCTGGGTGGCGACGGGCACCTCCACTACGCCATCCGCAACCTCGACGGCAGCTGGAAGCAGACCTTCGCCGACCTCAACGTCGCCCTCACGGACCTCAGCGGCATCACCCAGGTCTCCATCGCCTCCATCAGCGACAACCTGCACGTGGTCGTGGTCGCCAACGGCACCCTCTACCACTCCATCCGCAACGGCGCCGGCCAGTGGACCTCGTTCAACGTGGTCACCGACGTCACCGGCCCGCTCAACGGCATCACCGCCATCTCCGCCGCCGGGGCGTCCGGGGACGCCGGACCCGAACTGCACATCGCGGCCGTGGCCGGCGGAAAGGTCTACCACACGCTGCGCACCGGTTCCGGCAGCTGGGGCACCTGGGGGGCGGTCTCCGAGGCCGCGGGCAGCACCGGCCCGGTGAGCGGCGTCGCCGTCTCCCGCCAGGGCGACAACCTCAACCTCGCCCTCATCGCGAGCGACGGCCAGTACCACACCATGCGCTACCTCAACCACACCTGGCAGCCCGTGACCTCCCTCGGCGGCGTCATCGGCAACGTCACGGGTACCAGCATCAGCGCCGCGCCCGTCGACACCGACGCCGTGTTCGCCATCGCCACTACGGACAACAGGGTCCTGCTCACCGCCCGCCACAACGACGGCACCTGGGCCGCCCCCGAGAACCTCGACCTCACCGCCGTCCCGGGCAACCACACGGGCACCACGATCACCGGCACGCTCTGACCGACGCGCTCCGGCCGGCGTCCACCGACCGGCGCGCCCTCCGCGCGCCGGTCCGTCGTGCGTCCTGGTGCGGGGTGGTGCTCCACTCCCGCGCCAGGGCGCGCGCGTCAGGAACTCCCGAGGGCCGGCCGTCCCCGGCCTTCCCCTGCCTTCCCCGATCGCACCGTCCGTCCCCGTCCCGGCCCGGCCCTGCCCTGCCCTGCCCTGCCCTGCCCTGCCCTGCCCTGCCCTGCCCTGCCGCACCGTCCGCTTCCGGAGGCGGCCCCGCCCGTCCCAGCATGTGCCTCGACCACGGGAAAACGCCCTGCCGCAGCCCGTCGCCGCCCTGCCCTGTCATGCACAGGGGTCTGCAAGCGGCTTACAGGACGTGCGTTATCGTCAGCCGTGAGCATTTTCCCCCGGCAACGACCAGGTTCCTCGGGCCGCCGCAAATCCGCCAAGGGCGGCCGACTCGCCGTCCTGGACGGCCTGCGCATCCTGGCCGCGCTGATGGTGGTCTTCCACCACTACATCGGCTACGGCGGCGGTACCAAGCCCGAGATCAGCGCCTGGGGCAAGCCGGCCGAGCAGGTGTTCCACCGCGCCTCCGCGCCCGCCGCGTACCTCTGGACGGGCATCTGCCTGTTCTTCGTGATCAGCGGCTTCGTGATCTGCATGAGCAGTTGGGGCCGTCCGGTGGGCGACTTCGTCCGCTCCCGGGTCATCCGGCTCTACCCCGCGTACTGGTTCGCCGTCCTGCTCACCACCGCGGTCGTGACGATGTGGCCGCTCGTGCGCCAGCCGCTCCCCTCGGAGCAGGTCCTCGCCAACCTCACCATGTTCCACGTGGGCCTGGGGATCCCGAACGTCGACGCCGTCTACTGGACGCTCTGGGCCGAGCTGCGCTTCTACCTGCTGTTCGCCATCGTGGTGTGGCAGGGCGTGACCTACCGGCGGATCGTGGCCTTCTGCTCGATCTGGACGGTCGCCGGCATCGTCTCGGCGAGCACCAAGTGGCCGGTCCTGGAGTTCTTCGCGATGTCGGACGTCTCCTCGTTCTTCGTCGCCGGCCTCGCGCTCTACCTGGTCCACCGGTACGGTCCCAACCTCATGCTCTTCGGCATCGTCGGGATCAGCTGGATCCTCTCGGTGCTCTACACCATCCAGCACCAGCACGACGTGAACACCGTCCTGGGCCGGCCCGAGCTGCCGACCTGGCCCGCCGTCCTGCTGACCACCCTCTCCTACCTCGTGATCACCGCGGTGGCCATGGGCTGGGGCTCCCGGATCCAGTGGCGCTGGCTCACCTTCGCCGGCGCCCTCACCTACCCCCTCTACCTCCTCCACGAGGCCATGGGCTGGACCGCCCTGCGCGCCCTCTACGACCACGGCACCAAGCCCTGGACAGCGGTCGCCATCGTCGTCACCGGCATGCTCGTCGCCTCCTGGCTGGTCCACCGGCTCATCGAGAAGCCCCTGACGCCCCGCCTCAAGACCGGCATGACCAGGAGCATCGACGAGCTCCGCGCCGCCGAACCCCTCCCCCCGCAGCCCGCCCCGGCGCCGGCCCGGGCCCCCGGCATCCTGGAAACCGTCACCACCCCCTGGGCCACCGCCTTCACCCCCAGGGACACCCACCCGCCGCAGCAGCACACCCCCGACTCCTACTGACCTCGCCCCACCCCCGCGGCCCGACAGGGACCGGCGCCACCCGGCACCGGTCCCTGTCCGCGTTCCCGGCCACATCCCCCCCTGTCGGCCTCACCGGCCTCCGCCCCCCGGCCCCCTGGTCTCCGCCCGTGCCACCCGCCGCCTCCCGAGGCCCCGCTCCGGCAGGCAGTAGACCGACCGCACGCCGACCGACGGAACCAGCCCCGGGCAGCCCGGTGCCGGCCAAGGGACCCTTTCCTCCCGCGGGCGTGGCGGGTGGTCCTGTCCCCGCCCTGGGCCAGGAGCACGGTCCTGCCCGGGGGCATCTCCCGGAGCCGGCTCCCAGGTTCGGTCTCGTCCTGGGTGCGGACGAACTCCCCCACTTCTGAATGGTCCTCTTGACCAAGGCCGGAAATCACCGGAACGGTCCATCCAGAGGGGTTCCTCCGTGTACGAGAATGCACCGCACAGCCGCGTCCGACGTTCCCGCCGGGGCGGCCGGCACCGGGCGGTGGCGGTCGTGACCGCCGTGGCCGCCGGTGTCATGGCGGCCGGGGCGCTGGCACCGACCGCGGCATTCGCGGGCGGCAAGCCGGACGGCGTCCAGCAGAGCCTGAACGCGCTGGTGAAGGACGACGGCGTGCCCGCCGCGCTGGCCTCCGTGAAGGGCCGTGACGGCCGCACCCGCACCTACACCGCGGGCGTCGGCGACCTCGCCACCGGGGCCAAGCCCCCCGTCGACGGGCAGGTACGGATCGGCAGCAACACCAAGACCTTCACCGCCGTCGTCGTCCTCCAGCTCGTCGCCGAGGGAAAGGTCGGCCTCGACGCCCCCGTCGAGACCTACCTGCCGGGGCTGCTGCGCGGCGACGGCATCGACGGACGCAACATCACCGTCCGGCAGCTGCTCCAGCACACCAGCGGCCTGCCCGAGTACGTGGACAAGGACTCCATCCTCACCAGCCCGAACCGGTACTACGAACCGCGTGAGCTCCTCGACGCGGCTCTGACCCAGAAAGCCCACTTCGCCCCGGGTACACGCTGGGAGTACAGCAACACCAACTACCTGCTGGCCGGCCTGATCATCCAGAAGGTCACCGGGCGGCCGCTCGGCGAGGAGGTCAACCGGCGCATCGTCGACCGCATCGGCCTGCGCCACACCTACTTCCCCACCCCCGGCGACACCACCATCCACGAGGCCCACCCCAAGGGCTACAACCGGGAAGCCGACGGCTCGCTCCGCGACTACACCGAGCTGGACCCCTCCTGGGGTTGGGCGGCAGGCGCCGTCGTCTCCACCACCGGCGACATCAACCGCTTCTACACCGCGCTCCTCGGCGGCCGGCTCCTGCCCACGGCGCAGCTCGCCCAGATGCGCACCACCGTCCCCGCCGACGAGGTGGGTCCCGGCGTCCGCTACGGGCTGGGCCTGGTGAGCCATCCGCTGTCGTGCGGCGGCCTGTACTGGGGCCACGGCGGGACCATCCCGGGCTACTACACCGCCGGGGGCGCCACCGACGACGGCCGCGCCGCCGGCATCGCGGTGACCGTGATCCCGGGCGCCGAGGCCGAGCAGCACGTCAAGGCCACGGTGGACGCGGCACTGTGCCGCTGACCCCGCGGACCCTCCCCGGTCCGGCCTGAGCATCCGCGATCCGCACCGGCACCACCAACGGGTTCCGCGCGCCCCGGCACGCCTCGGCGCGCGGAACCCGCACAGCCCGGCAATTCCCCCTTCGGCAGAGGAGTTCCTCCGTGTACGAGCACACACCGCACAGCCGCGTCCGACGTTCCCGCCGGAGCGGCCGGCACCGGGCGGTGGCGGTCGTGACCGCCGTGGCCGCCGGTGTCATGGCGGCCGGGACGCTGGCACCGACCGCGGCATTCGCGGGCGGCAAGCCGGACGGCGTCCAGCAGAGCCTGAACGCGCTGGTGAAGGACGACGGCCTGCCCGCCGCGCTGGCCTCCGTGAAGGGCCGTGACGGCCGCACCCGCACCTACACCGCGGGCATCGGCGACCTCGCCACCGGGGCCAAGCCCCCCGTCGACGGGCAGATACGCGCCGGCAGCAACACCAAGACCTTCACCGCCGTCGTCGTCCTCCAGCTCGTCGCCGAGGGAAAGGTCGGCCTCGACGCCCCCGTCGAGACCTACCTGCCGGGGCTGCTGCGCGGCGACGGCATCGACGGACGCAACATCACCGTCCGGCAGCTGCTCCAGCACACCAGCGGCCTGCCCGACTACCTGGAAGCCCCGGCCCTCTCGGACGAAACCGCCGTGCAGTTCCGCTACTTCGAGCCCCGCGACCTCCTCGACGGCGCCCTCGCCCAGAAGGCCCGCTTCCCCTCGGGAACCAGCTGGGAGTACAGCAACACCAACTACCTGGTCGCCGGACTGATCATCCAGAAGGTCACCGGACGGCCCGTCGGCGAGGAGGTCACCAAGCGCGTCATCGACCGCATCGGCCTGCGCCACACCTACTTCCCCACCCCCGGCGACACCACCATCCACGAGGCCCACCCCAAGGGCTACACCCGCAGCTCGCCGGACGCGCCCCTGGTCGACTTCACCGAGATGGACTCCTCGATAGCCTGGGCGGCCGGGGCGATCGTCTCCACCAACACCGACCTCAACTCGTTCTTCACCGCGCTCCTCGGCGGCCGGCTCCTGCCCCCGGCGCAGCTCGCCGAGATGCGCACCACCGTCCCCGCCGAACTCCTGGGCCCGGGTGTCCGCTACGGTCTGGGCCTGCAGAGCAAGCCGCTCTCCTGCGGCGGCCTGGCCTGGGGTCACGGTGGCACCGCCCGCGGCTACCGGTCCCGCGGCGGCGTCACCGACGACGGCCGCGCCGCCAACATCACGGTCACCACCGTCCCGTTCGAGGACGGCGTGCAGCACATGGCGGCCGCCCTGGACGCGGCCCTCTGCCGCTGACCCACCCTTCGGGCCGGCTCCCGCGCGCGGGGGCCGGGCACCGGACGGCCTCGCGGCGGCTCGGGGCAACCGGGGCAACCGGGGCAACCGGCCCCGCTCCCCCGTGTGCACCGTGCGCACGGCGGCCGAGAGCTCCTCGGGGGAGCAGTCCTCGGGCAGGAACCCGGACGCGCCGGCGCGCAGGGCGGCCACCACGTACTCGTCCATGTCGAAGGTGCCCGGCGCGAGGACCCGACACTCGGACAGTTCCCGGGTGAGCCGCGCGGTCGCCTGGACCCCGTCGAGCGCTGGCTTCCGGATGTCCATCACCACGACGTCGGGCCGGTGCCGGTGCGCGAGGTCGCCGCACCGGATTGCGGCGGCCCTCCGACCAACGGCTGCGGTCCCTGGCCGGCCCCAGCAAGATCACAAAACGGCGGCGTCGCAGCTGCTCACCACCTGCCGGACCATCAACAAAAAGGCCGCTGACCAGGAATTTCTCCCGGCCAACGGCCTTCCGACACAATGTCGGGACGACAGGATTCGAACCTGCGCCCCCTTGGCCCCCGGTCGCCGGGCCACAGCCATCGCTGCACGTCAGCCGATAGACAACCCGCGTCGTTCGTTCACCGAAGGACACCTCGGAGGAGATGGCGAACGACGTGTGGTCCCCAACGAGGCCCCACCGATCCCCTTCCCTTCCGCCGCGCCCCTCGGCCACGCTCGGCGGGCAACTGCGTACAGAGGCCCCACGCTCTACCGTGCCGCGAAGGCTCCGACCTTGAAGTCGGTGCCGCAGACGCTGAAGACACCGCCGGGCGAGCCGTTCGCCTTCATCACGTTCACCGTGGTGCCCGCGTCCTTGGGAAGCGCGACCTTGACGTGGGACGCCTGCACCGGGCAGGTGTAACGGGCCGACGTGGTGCCCTCGCCGTTCACGTCGTTGTACAGCACGTCCGCCACCACCGTGGCGCCCGCCGGGACGTCGACCGCGGCCGAGCCGTCGTTGGAGTTGTCCCCCGAGACCGGGCTCGCCTTGCCCTGATCGTCGTTGGCGACCACGGTCGTCGGGCCGACGATGGTGCAGGGGGCACCCGAGCTGTTGGTGATCTTGAGGGTGGCGGCGGCGGCCTGCGCGTCACTGGCGTGACCCGAGGACTGGAGGAACGTCACCGAGGTGTTCTTGGTCGTGCACGCCGCGATGACGCCGCCCCCACCAGTGCCGGAGGGCTTGCTGCCACCACCGCTCGTGCTCGTCTTGCCCCCGGACGGCGCCGAGGCCGAGGCCGAGCCCGCGGCCGGGGCCGAGGTGGCACCCGACGGGGCGGCTGATGATGCGCCGGTGCCGACGGCGCTGTCCTGCGTGCCGCTGCCGTCGTTGCAGGCGGTCAGGGACAGGGCGAGCGTGACGACGGCGCCGACGGCGAGCAGGGCGGGACGGGTGGTGGTGCGCATGGCTGGTTCCCCCGGTTCTCGTTCGTGGGTCGCGATCCTGCACGAGGTCGCTTCCCCTTGCACGAACGAGGGTGTTGCGGCGCGCTGGCAGATCACTAACGAGCGCGGCGGCGGTGCTAACGCGTGGCTAACGCTCCCGGAACCTGGCATGCGCCGCCGCGTGCCGACGCCGCAGTTCGGGCAGTGCGTCCTGGTCGGCGATGTGCAGCAGGGCATCGAGCGCGGCGACGGCGCCCGCGTCGTAGCCGGTCTGCTCGGCCTCAAGCGCGGCCTGCGCGAGGCAGCGCCGCCCGGCCGCGGTGTCGCCGAGCCCGGCCAGCGCCTCGCCCTGCCAGGTACGCAGGAGCACGCGCCGGGCAACCGCCTCGTGCTCGGGGCCGAGGCCGAGCGCCATCTCGGCCGCCTCGTACGCCTGCCGGTGGCGGCCCGCGCCGAGGTGGATGCGGGCCAGGTGCTGGAGCGCGAGCATCCGGGTGTGCGCGTCGTCGGCCTCGGTGGCGAGAGCGAGGGCTCGGGTGCAGGCCGTTTCGGCGGCGCCGGGTTCGTCGTCGGGGAGGGCCGCGGCGAGGTTGACCAGGGCGGTGGCCTCACCGAGTACGTCGCCTGCGCGGGCCGCGAGTTCGGGCGCGACGCGCAGGTGCCGGACGGCCTCGGCAGTTCGGCCCTCCTCGGCGAGCACCCAGCCGAGCAAGGTCAGGACGCGGGCCTCGGCATAGGGGTCGGCGCAGGCCCGGGCGTCGGCGAGGGCGGCCTCCAGCGTGGGCGCCCAGTCGGCGAGGACCCGCCAGACCACGAACGGCCACTGGGTCACGGCGATCCGCCAGGCCCGCTCGGGCCGGTCCTCGGCGCGGGCCGCAGCCGCGATCAGGGCGAGGTCGTCGCGTTCGGCGGCGAACCAGCCGAGCGCCTGCTCGCGGCTGGTGAAGTCCCGTACTGCGGGCGGCTGTTGAAAGTCATCGGGCTGCATGAAGGCGGGCTCCCCGCCAGGTTCCGCGGCCTCGGACGCGGACAGCGCGGTCGCCACGCAGTGGTCGTACAGTCGCAGCCGGGCCGCGGTGCGGGCGGCCGCGTCGTGGCTCTGGCCACGCGCATAGAGCCGGACCAGATCGTGCAGGACGTAGCAGCCGGGGGCGGTCTCGGTGAGCAGGTGCGCGGCGACCAGGCGATCGAGGGCGCGGGCCGCATCCGGCGGGGTCGTGCCGGCGAGCGCGGCGGCGCTGAAGCGGTCGACGTGTGTGCCCGGGTGATGGCCGAGCGCGGTGAACAGCTGCGCTGCGTCGGCGGGGAGGTGGGCGGTGGTGAGCCGCAACGCGGAGGCGACGCCGATGTCCTCGGCGGCGAGCAGCGCGAGCCGCTGGCGCTCGTCGACGAGCCGGTCGACGAGGGAGGCGATGCCGAGGGCGGGGAGTTCCACGAGCCGAGCGGCGGCGACCCGCAGCGCGAGCGGCAGCCCTCCGCACAACTCGGCCGTACGGCGGGCCGCTTGAGGCTCGGCGGCGATGCGCTGCTCGCCGAGGACACGGGTGAGCAGGGCCACGCTGTCGTCGATGGCGAGGACGTCGAGGGCGAGGATGCGGGCGGCGTCGGAGGCGACGAGACCGGTGAGGCGGGCACGGCTGGTGACCACGGTGACACAGCCGGGTCCTGTGGGCAGCAGCGGGCGCACCTGGGCGGAGGTACGGGCATTGTCGAGGACGACGAGCAGGCGCAGTTCGGCGGTGAGCGAGCGGAACAGGGCACCGGCGGCGTGCGCCGACTCGGGCATCCGGCGCGGTGGAACGTCGAGAGCGACGAGGAACTCCCGCAGCAGCTCGGCCGGTTCGGGGTCCGAAGTGTCGCTGAACCCGCGCAGATCGGCGTAGAGCGTCCCATCGGGGAAGTCCGAGTGCAGGCTGGCCGCCCAGTGCACGGCCAGTGCGGTCTTGCCGACCCCCGCGGGCCCGGTGACCACGACGACCGGCCCGTCAGGTCCGGCCGCGGCCGCGGTCAGCGCGGCGCTCTCGGCGGTGCGGCCGTGGAATCCGCGCGGGGTACGAGGCAGCAGGTTCGGCCGGAACCGAACTGGTTCCAGGGCAGGTTGGCACGCATCGGCCCGGGCCGCGGGGGCACTGTCGGGGCCGAGGGCGAGGGTGAAGGCGGCGGTCAGCTCGGCGCCCGGAGCGACACCGAGCTCGTCGGCGAGGACCTGGCGGGCGCGGTGGTAGGCGTCCAGGGCCTCCGAGGAACGCCCCGCGTGGTGCAGCACCTCGACCAGCCGGGCGGCCAGCGGCTCGCGCAGCGGATGGGCCCCGGTCTCCGGCCGCAACAGCTGGACAGCGCGCTCGTGTTCACCGCCCACGACGTACGTGTCGGCAAGCAGCTCGACCGCTGCAAGCCGCGCCTCGTCCAAGGTGTGCGCCGCGGAGCGAAGCAGCGGCGACGGGTAGGCGCCGGCCAGCGCGGGGCCCTGCCACAGGGCGAGCGCCTCGGTGAGCAGCGCGGCCCTGTCACCGGGGTCGGTGGCACGGCGGGCGAGCGCCACAAGACCTCCGAAGCGGTGGGCGTCGAGCAGCGTCTCCGGCAGTTCCAGGTGGTACGCGGAGCCGCGCGTGCTCAGCTCGACGCCGTACGCCGATGCGTCGACGCCCGCCAACAGTGCCCGCAGGCGCGAGACATGGCCTTGGATCACGGTGCGGGCGTGCAGGGGAGGTTCGCCGTCCCACAGCGCCTTGGTGAGTGCGTCGACGGAGACCGCGACATTGGCCCGCAGCAACAGCATCGCGAGCAGGCTGCGCCGCTTGGCGGGCCCGAGCGGCAACGGCCCATCGCTCCCGCTGACCGACACGGGGCCGAGGACCTGGAACTCCATGGACGGAACCCTATCTTCCGAAGGCTACTGGGGGTCGGGACGTCGAACTGTACGGATACCGCGCTGCTCCGTCACCGACCAGGTCGGGCCGGTCAGCGGCGGAGGCGATGGGAGGACGGAGCAGGGCCCGGCGGTGAGGGCGGGCCAGAGGGCGGCGGCCTCGACGGACCGGGCCAGGTGGCGCGCCCAGTAGGTTTCGTCGCCGCCTTCGTCGCGCCAGGACCACAGCCGAGTGGCGGCGAGGTGGAGGACGCGGCGCAAGGTGCCGGCGACCAGCAGGGTGTCGTCGTCGCCCAGGCAGCCGGACGGGCGTAGCGGATCGTCAGGTCAGGGGCGATGGCGCAGTTGAGCGGGCCGCCGGGGACGGGGAGGCCGACGCGGTGCAGCAACGGGCGGGCAACCAGGGCGGTCTCGGCGAGAGGACCGCCCACGGCTCCCCGGGCCGGCAGGCCGGCGACCTCGTGCAGGCGCGAAAGCGCGGCCGCCGCACCGGGCTGCGACCGCCCTCGGCCGACGCCTGCGGTCCCCAGCAAGATCACAAAACGGCGGCGTCGCAGCTTCCCGCCACCTGCCACACCATCAACAAAAAGGCTGCTGACCTGGGATTTCTCCCGGCCAACGGCCTTCCGACATCACTGTCGGGACGACAGGATTTGAACCTGCGACCCCTTGACCCCCAGCAGGCGAAAGGGGGCGACGGACCGTCCGTTCAGTCCAGAACCCGCAGGTCAGAGCCTGCGATGTCCAGCATGCGTGACACCCGATGCCGCCTCATGACACCCAGTCCGTGAGAGGCGCGTGAGAGGTGACAGACGACTGAAGCTTTTCGAGGCGCTCGACGGCGAAGCGGCACAGCTCGGTGCCGTCGGGGTGGGCCACCTGGTGGGCGCCCTGCCCGACCGTGGGCAGGGCGTACTCGGCGATCACCCGCCCGTCGGCGGCGTCCACGACCAGCCAGCGGTCTCCGCCGTCGCCCCGGCCCAGCATGGCGTCCGGCCGAAAGATCCATACATGCGAACGGTCCAGTGAGAAGGCGCAGTTGGCGAGCCCGATCGTGGAGTGCGCCGGGGCTGTGAAGGGGATCCGCCAGTGCACCGCGCCGTCGGCGTCCAGGCGTAGGGCCTCGTGCTGGGTGGCGGCAAGGACGTAGCCGGCGTCGGGCGCGAAGGCGGCGCCCCATGCGTCACGCGGGCGATCGTCCAGTCGGAACTACGGGCTCGTTGTCGGCGGCCGAGAAGTCCACAGCGAGCAGCGTCCCGTCCAACGCCCACGGCACCGGGCCGTGCCCGGCCGGAACCGCCGAGGCAGCGGCTGCGGACGATGCCGTTCCGGCGTCAACGACTTGGTCGTGGCGATCGGGCGAACGGGCAGCAGCGTCATGGGGTGAAACGTGTCGGGCCGCCCCGACGGCACAGGCCGGGCCTGGAGAGGATCCGGGTGCACGGGAGTGGGGTGCGCTGGCAGCATGCAGCCCCTTTCGGGAGCTGAACCGCCCGACCTGAGTGTCGTCGCCGTGCATGCGGTGGACGGTCAGGGCGACGGTCGCCCGGAGCCAACTCGTCTCCGAGGCTGCGATTGCGTACGGGCTGTCCGCCGGTGACCAGCCATCCGGCAGGTGATGCTCATGATGGATTTCCTGGGCCGCCGCAGCCACCTGCCGCAGGCATTTTCTCGACGGCCGCGGAAATGAGATTTCGTTCTGTGCGGGCTGTGCCGTAGAGTCGGTGTCACCGACGCGGGGTGGAGCAGCTCGGTAGCTCGCTGGGCTCATAACCCAGAGGTCGCAGGTTCAAATCCTGTCCCCGCTACTACGCAACAAGGCCGGGCCCGATGCACTGTGTGCGTCGGGCCCGGCCTTCG
>NZ_JBSHAP010000194.1:0-12765 GCF_053611565.1 Kitasatospora sp. NPDC054795 | reverse complement strand
GGGCCCGGGCGATCCGCCCGTTCCCGCCCCGCCCGCGTGGCCCGCGACGAGGGGTCATGCCCCGCTCGTCACCCGGTCGTCACCTCGGTCACTCCGGTCACCCCGGTCAACCGGTTCGCCCGGGGCGCCGGTCGGTTCGTCGGCCCGGCGTCACTTCTTCCACTTGGTCAGCGGACCGTCGCTGGCGCTGAAGCGGCGGAACGCGTAGACCGCGGCGCCGTCGTCCGAGATCAGGTACTCGGAGCTGCTGCTGCCGATGCCCATGCTGCTCGGCATGGTCATGGTGCCGAGGTCGGACAGCGAGCCGTCGGTCGGCGAGAGCGTCACCAGCCGGGCCGGCTTGTTGTAGCCCTGGTCGACGACCGCGCGGACCTTGCCGTCCTTGTCGGTCCCGGCGACCAGGCGCATGTCGTTGCTCGTCGAGCCGGAGGTGGCCGCCCACAGCCGCTTGCCGGTGGTCAGGTCGTAGGCGTTGATGCCCGGCTTGCCGCCGCTGACCTGGACGTACAGCGTGGTGCCGCTGACCACGTTGCGGGTGAGGGCCTCGTCCTGGCCGGAGAGGCGCAGGCTGTCCGCACCGGGCTCCTTGACGGACATCTGGTTGCCCGGCTTGTTGTCCTTGTCGAACGGCAGGATGTAGTCGCCCTGCGGGCCGCTGGACATCAGCAGCACCAGCGGCTTGTCCTGGACGACCGAGTCGACCTGCTCGATGCTGCCGGTGAGGGTGATCGGGGCGCTGGTCGGCTTGCCGGTCTCGGCGTTGACGACGACCAGCTGCGACTTCGGGCCGGTGGTGCCGTAGCAGCGGTCGCTGACCGCGATCTGGACGCCGGCCGCCTTGCCGCGCACGGAGCAGTCCTTGTCGCGCGGCTGGAACTGCCAGGCCGGCTGGCCGTTGGCGATGTTCAGGGCGCCGACCATGTTGCCGCCGACGGCGACCACGTTCTCGGTGACGCTGAGGGTCGGCGAGGACATCCGGTCGGCCGAGACCTTGACGCTCCAGAGCAGCTTGCCCTGGGTCAGGTCGACGGCGCCGACGGTGGAGCAGTCGCTGTCACCGGTGTTGAAGGAGACGGCGGCGACGCCCTTGGAGTTGGCGCCGTAGGAGGCGGTGCACAGCTCCTTGCTGCCGGCCGGGACGGGAACGGTCCAGGCCTCCTTGCCGTCGGTCAGGTTGTAGGCCTTGATGCCCGAACCGTCGACGCGCACGGCGAGCTTGTCGGTGCCCCAGACGCCGAGCAGCTGGGTCGAGGTGTCGGCGCCGGCCGGCTTGGGGACGCTCCAGGCGACGTTGTAGCTGCCGCCCTTGGGCCCGGGGCCGGGGGTCGGGCCGTTGCTGGTCCCGCCGTTGTCGGTGCCGCCGCTGTCGCTGGCGACCGGGCCCGGCGCCGGGTCGGGGGCCGGGTCGGGGTCCTTGAGCAGGACGACCAGGGCGACCACGATCGAGATCGCCAGCACACCGCCGATGATCCCGCCCCACAGCATCACGGGGTTGCGCTGCTTGGGCGGGACGGGCGCGACGGGGTAGCTGTACCCGGGCTGCTGCTGCGGGTAGTTGTAGCCGCCGGTGTTGTAGGCCTGCCCGGCGTTCGGGGCGCCGTACGGGGAACCGGGGACCGGGTCGTACGGGCCGAGCGGGGCGGCGCCGGGCGGCGGCGGGGCCTGGCTGGGGAACCCGGCCGCGGTCGGCGCGTACGCCGCGTACTCCGGGCTGCCGGCGGGCGGCTGCGCGGGCGGTGCCGGCGGTTGGGCGGGCGGCGGGCCCGCGGGCGCGGCCGGGCCCGGGACGGCCGCGCCGTCGAGCTGCGTCATCTGGTCCGCGACGGCGGCCGGATCCACACCGCCGCCCGGCGGGCGCCCGAACGAGACGCCCCGGTTGTCCTGCGGACCGTTGCCGGGCGTTTCGCCTGACCCCGGCGTAGGGTGATCCCCTGCCATCTGATTCCCCGTCATGTCTGGAAGCGTCCCCTTGCCGGTGCCGTCCACGGCTCCGAGGGGACGGGTGAGAATTGGGCACCATGCTAATGGTGTGTCGTTTTCGGCCGCCGCCAGGAGAGCCGATCCCCGTCTCCGCAGGTCCGGGCCGCGCAACACCTTCACCCCCCGATCACCGCGCCCCCACGCCCGCGCCCCGGCGCTCCGGTCCGCGCCGGTCGGCCGCCGTCCGCGCCCGGGGCCCCGCCCGCCCCGGCCGGGACCACCGGCCGCGACCCCTGCCCGGGCCCCCGGGCCGTACCCTTCAGGAGTTGAAGGGGACGCCCGGCGGAGGGGTCCCCGCCCTGGGAGGGTGGATCATGTCGACGGACACACCGGGCTCGCAGTCGTCGCTGCACCGGGCGAACCTGGAACGGGTGCTCCGCGCGGTGCGGATGGCCGGCTCGCTGACCCAGGCCGAGATCGCCCGCGGCACCGGACTGTCCGCGGCCACCGTGTCCAACATCGTGCGGGAGTTGAAGGAGAGCGGCACCGTCGTGGTCGCCGATACCTCCTCCGGCGGCCGCCGCGCGCGCAGCGTCTCGCTCAGCGGGGACGCCGGCATCGTGGTCGGCATCGACTTCGGCCACACCCACCTGCGCGTCGCGGTCGGCAACCTGGCCCACCGGGTGCTGGCCGAGGAGAGCGCCCCGATCGACGTCGACGTCTCCGCCCAGCAGGGCTTCGACCGCGCCGAGGCGATGGTCGAGCGGCTGCTGGCGCAGGCCGGGTTCCGCCCCGACAAGGTGATCGGCGTCGGCCTCGGGGTGCCCGGCCCGATCGACCTGGAGACCGGCGCGCTCGGCTCCACCGCGATCCTGCCCGGCTGGACGGGCATCGCCCCGGGCCGGGAGTTGACCGAGCGGCTCGGCATGCCGGTGCACGTCGACAACGACGCCAACCTGGGCGCGCTCGGCGAGCTGGTCTGGGGCGCCGGCCGCGGGCTGAGCGACCTCGCCTACATCAAGGTCGCCAGCGGCGTCGGCGCCGGGCTGGTGGTGAACGGGCAGATCTATCGCGGGCCGGGCGGCACCGCGGGTGAGATCGGGCACATCACCCTGGACGAGGCCGGGCCGGTCTGCCGCTGCGGCAACCGCGGCTGCCTGGAGACCTTCGTCGGCTCCCGCTACCTGCTCTCGCTGCTCGTTCCCACCCTCGGCCCGGACCTCAGCCTGCCCCGGGTGGTCGAGCTGGCCCAGCAGGGCGACCTCGGCTGCCGCCGGGTGATCGCCGACGCGGGCCGGCAGATCGGCACCGGCGTCGCCACCCTGTGCAACCTGCTCAACCCGCGCCGGGTGATCCTCGGCGGGGACCTCGCCGAGGCCGGCGAGCTGGTGCTCGCCCCGATCCGCGACTCGGTGGCCCGCTACGCGATCCCGAGCGCCGCCCGTCAGCTCTCGGTCGTCCCCGGCACGCTCGGCGGGCGGGCCGAGGTGCTCGGGGCGCTGGCCCTGGTGATGAGCGAGATGGGGGAGTCCGGCGCACTCGGCCGCGCCTGACGCCGCCGGCCGGCGCACCGCGGCCGGGGGCGTCCCGGATGTCCCGTCCTGAACGTCCCGTCCCGGACGGTCGGCTCCGGCCGGATAAGCACGGTCGAACGCCAGTGCGTCAATCCGGCGTGACCCGCCTCCCCCGCCCGACCTCCCGGAATGGCGGTAACCGAACCGTGGCACCGGGCGCGCCGCTCGGCGTCCGGGAGGCGGACATTAGACTCGACCGGTCGGCCCCGGCCGGGACCGCCGGCGTGGCACCGGACCGGGCAGCGACGCCCGTCGGACTTTCCGTGGTCCGCGAACACTGAACGAGGAGGAACGGGTGGCCCTGCTGACCCGCATTCGGGGACCGCGCGATCTCGACCGGCTCACGCCCGGACAGCTGGCCGCACTGGCCCAGGAGATCCGGACCTTCCTGGTGACCGAGGTCTCCAAGACGGGTGGCCACCTCGGGCCCAACCTCGGCGTGGTGGAGCTGACCATCGCGCTGCACCGGGTCTTCGACTCGCCGCGCGACCGCATCCTCTTCGACACCGGCCACCAGAGCTACGTCCACAAGCTGCTCACCGGCCGCCAGGACTTCTCCCGGCTGCGGATGAAGGGCGGCCTGTCCGGCTACCCGTCCCGCGCCGAGTCCGAGCACGACGTGATCGAGAACTCGCACGCCTCCACCGTCCTCTCCTACGCCGACGGCCTGGCCAAGGCCAACCAGATCCTGGGCAAGAACGACCCGGTCGTCGCCGTCATCGGTGACGGCGCGCTCACCGGCGGCATGGCCTGGGAGGCGCTGAACAACATCGCAGACGCCGAGGACCGCCCGCTCGTCATCGTCGTCAACGACAACGAGCGCTCGTACTCGCCGACCATCGGCGGCCTGGCCAACCACCTCGCCACCCTGCGCACCACCCAGGGCTACGAGCGGTTCCTGTCCTGGGGCAAGGACGCGCTCCAGCGCACCCCGGTGGTCGGCCAGCAGCTGTTCGAGACGCTGCACGGCGCCAAGAAGGGCCTCAAGGACTTCATCGCCCCGCAGGGCATGTTCGAGGACCTCGGCCTCAAGTACATCGGCCCGATCGACGGCCACGACATGACCGCCCTGGAGTCCGCGCTGACCAAGGCGCGCGGCTTCGGCGGCCCGGTGATCGTGCACTGCCTCACCGAGAAGGGCCGCGGCTACCACGCCGCCGAGAACAACGACGAGGACCGCTTCCACGCGGTCGGCAAGATCCACCCGGAGACCGGCCTGCCGATCCAGAGCGGCGGCGGGCGGAGCTGGACCTCGGTCTTCGCCGAGGAGATGGTCGCGCTCGGCCACGAGCGCGAGGACATCGTCGGCATCACCGCCGCCATGCTCCACCCGGTGGGCCTGGCCCCGTTCGCCGAGGCCTTCCCGGACCGCATCTTCGACGTCGGCATCGCCGAGCAGCACGCCGTCACCAGCGCGGCCGGCCTGGCCACCAACGGCCTGCACCCGGTGTTCGCGGTCTACGCGACCTTCCTCAACCGGGCCTTCGACCAGGTGCTGATGGACGTCGCCCTGCACAAGCTGGGCGTCACCTTCGTCCTGGACCGGGCCGGCGTCACCGGCGACGACGGGGCCTCGCACAACGGCATGTGGGACATGTCGATGCTGCAGCTCATCCCGTCCCTGCGGCTGGCCGCCCCGCGCGACGCCGAGCAGGTCCGCGCCCAGCTGCGCGAGGCCGTCGAGGTCAAGGACGCCCCGACCGTGGTCCGCTACTCCAAGGGCACGGTCGGCCCGGCCGTCCCCGCGGTCGGCCGGATCGGCGGCATGGACGTGCTGCGCGCCGCCGAGGAGCCCTCCGGCGCCCACCGCGCCGACGTGCTGATCGTCTCGGTCGGTGCGATGGCCCCCACCAGCCTGGAGGTCGCCGACCTGCTGGCCGCCCGGGGCATCACCGCCACCGTGGTGGACCCGCGCTGGGTCAAGCCGGTGGACCGGGCCCTGCCGGGCCTGGCGGCCGAGCACCGGGTGGTCGTCACCATCGAGGACAACGGCCGGGTGGGCGGCGTCGGCGCGGCCGTGGCGCAGGCGCTGCGGGACGCGGACGTGGACCTGCCGGTGCGCGACTTCGGCATCCCGCAGGAGTTCCTGGACCACGCCAGCCGGGCCGAGATCCTGGCCGAGATCGGTCTGAACGCCCCGGACATCGCCCGAAAGGTGACGGCGCTGGTCGCCAAGCTGGACGCGGCGCCGGTCGAGGCCTGACCGGGGGCCGTCCGGGCGGAGCGGTCCCCGCTCCGTTGACGACCATTTGTCGTAACTCCGTAACAGTTCGTCACGGAACAAGCTGACAATCGCACTGAAAGGCGGGACCGGCGCCATCGGCGCCGATCCCGCCCGGTAGGTTGTCATCCGTGCCGACCCCCACCCGCCTCCGCCTCACCGGACTGGCCGAGCGCCTGCCCGAGCGCGTCCGTACCCGTCTGCTGACCGGGTACTGGACCAGGCTGGTGCCGGTGCTCGCGCTGGTCGCGCTCGTCACCCACATCCCCTCCTTCGCCCGGCCCGTCTGGAGCCCGGACGAGGGCTTCCTGGCGACCCAGGCCCGGATGCTGGCGGACGGCGGCGTGCTGTACGACACCGTGGTGGACCGCAAGCCACCGCTGCTGCCCTGGCTCTACCAGGCCTGCTTCGCGGTCTTCGGCTCCGCCTCGCTCTGGCCGCTGCGCACCCTGGCTGTGGTGGCCCACCTGGTCACGGCGATCCTGCTGGCCTCGATCGCCCGCGGCCGCTGGGGCAACCGGGCCGGTGCCGGGGCCGGACTGCTCTACCTGCTGGTCTCCATCGGGCTCTCCCCGGAGGACACCCAGGCGGCGACCTTCGAGGTCTTCATGCTGCCCGCCATGGTGGCCGCCTTCCGGTACGCCGAACGGCGCCGCTGGCTGGCCGCGGGAATCGCGGTCGCCCTGTGCTCACTGACCAAGCAGACCGGCGGCGCGGTGCTGCTGCCGGTGCTCTGGATGCTCTTCCAGGACACCCGCCGGCGCGGGGTGCGCTGGCCGCCCGCGCTGTTCAAGATCGGGTTCGGCTTCGCCCTGCCGATAGCGCTGGTCGCGGTGATCCTCACCAAGCCCAAGGGCTTCCTCTTCTGGGTGGTCACCGGCAGCGGCGACTACGCCTCCTTCGGCGGCGCCTGGCTCCAGATGCTCGGCCGGGCCCTCGGCAACTCGGCCATCCTGGTCGGGGCCGGACTGGGGTTCCTGCTCCCGGTCGGGCGCAGGCTCTGGCTCAAGTACCGCCACCGCCCGCTGCCGGTGGCCGGCGAGGAGCACGGCTCGACCACCGACCTGTGGGTCTGGCTGCTCTCCTCGGTGGTCGCGGTCAGTGTGGGCTTCCACTTCTTCGGCCACTACTACCTCCAGCTGATGCCGCCGCTGGTGCTGCTGGGCACCGGGGCGGTCGCCACCTCGGCGATCCGCTGGAAGCCCGTCCTGGCGTACACCACGGTCGCCGCCACGGTGTTCTGGAGCCTGGCACTGGCCTGGCCGGGGGAGCAGCTCAACCGGACCACCGAGGTCGCCACCGCCGTCGCCGCCCAGACCACCCCCAAGGACACCGTGCTGGTCTGGGGCATGCACCCCGAGCTGTACTGGCTGGCCGACCGCAAGCCCGCCACCCGCTACCTGACCGCGGGCTTCCTCACCAACTACAGCGGCGGCAAGGACGGCAACCAGAACGTCGGCGAGCAGTTCAGCGTCGCCAACGCCTGGCAGACCTTCGACAAGGAGCTGGCCAACGGCCTGCCCGAGGTCGTGGTCGACGACTCCGGCATCGCCCCGTACCAGCCGGTCATGGTCCCCCGGATCGAGAACCTGCTGGACACCCACTACGAGATGGTCGGCGTCTTCGCCGACACCGTGGTCTACCGCCTCAAGCACTGAGACGCCCGCGTCCGGGCGGCCGGGCGGCAGTGCCGTCCACACCCGTTCCGCGCGGCGACGACGTACACACCGGTTCCGATCCCGACGCCGTACACAGCCCGTGCTCGGGCGGCAACCCCGTACACACCGAGGAGCCCCGGTGACCAGCTGGTCACCGGGGCTCCTCCGTGTTCCGGGTACGGGCCGCGCCTAGGCGGGCACCGAGGCCACGCCGGGGGCGAGGAAGGTCTTGCCGTTCACCCGCTCCGAGACGCCCTCACGGTCCAGGTACGGGGTGATCCCGCCCAGGTGGAAGGGCCAGCCGGCACCGGTGATCATGCAGAGGTCGATGTCCTGCGCCTCGGCGACGACACCCTCCTCCAGCATCAGGCCGACCTCCTGCGCCACGGCCTCCAGGGCTCGGGCGCGGACCTGTTCCTCGGTGAGCACCGAGTCGCCGAAGGAGAGCAGCTCCAGCACCTCGGGGTCGAGGACCTGCTGCCCGTCCGTCCAGGTGTAGAAGCCGCGCTTGCCGGCCTTGACCACCTTGGCGAGGTTCTCCGAGACGGTGAACCGCTCCGGGAAGGCGCCGTGCAGGGTCTCCGAGACGTGCAGGGCGATGGCCGGGCCGACCAGCTCCAGCAGCACGATCGGGGACATCGGCAGGCCGAGCGGCTCGACGGCCTTCTCGACGTCGGCGATCGGGGTGCCCTCGTCGATGATGCCCTGGATCTCGCCCATGAAGCGGGTCAGGATCCGGTTCACCACGAACGCCGGGGCGTCCTTGCAGAGCACCGAGGTCTTCTTCAGCTTCCTCGACACGGCGAAGGCGGTGGCCAGCGCGGCGTCGTCGGTGCTGTCGCCGCGGACGATCTCCAGCAGGGGCAGGATCGCGACCGGGTTGAAGAAGTGGAAGCCGACGACCCGCTCGGGGTGCTTCAGCTTCGAGGCCATCTCGGTGACCGACAGCGAGGAGGTGTTGGTCGCCAGCACGCAGGTCGGCGAGACCACGTTCTCCAGGTCCGCGAAGACGGCCTGCTTGACGCCCATCTCCTCGAACACGGCCTCGATGACGAAGTCCGCGTCGCCGAAGGCGGCGGCCTTGTCCAGCGAGCCGGAGACCAGGCCCTTGAGGCGGTTGGCCTTGTCCTGGCTGATCCGGCCCTTGCCGAGCAGCTTGTCGATCTCGGCGTGGACGTAGCCGACGCCCTTGTCGACGCGCGCCTGGTCGATGTCGGTGAGGACCACCGGCACCTCCAGACGGCGGGCGAACAGCAGCGCCAGCTGCGAGGCCATCAGACCGGCGCCGACGACACCGACCTTGGTGACCGGGCGGGCCAGCGACTTGTCCGGCGCGCCGACCGGGCGCTTGGCCCGGCGCTGCACCAGGTTGAAGGCGTAGATGCCGCTGCGCAGCTCGCCGCTCATGATGAGGTCGGCCAGGGCCGTGTCCTCGGCGTCGAAGCCGGCCTGCAGGCTCGCCTTGTCGGCGAGGTCGAAGTCCTTGGCGGCGGCGATGATGTCCAGCGCCCGGTACGCGGCCGGAGCGGCGCCGTGCACCTTGCCGTCGGCGACCATGCGGCCCCAGAGGACGGCGTCGTCCCAGGCCTTGCCGCGGTCGATCGCCGCGCGCTCGACGACGACGTCGCCCTTGAGGACCTTGGCGGCCCAGAGCAGCGACTGCTCCAGGAAGTCGGCCGGCTCGAAGATCGCGTCGGCGATCCCCAGCTCGAACACGTCCTTGCCCTTGAGCTGCTTGTTCTGGTTCATCGAGTTCTCGATGATGACCTTGACGGCGTTACCGGCACCCACCAGGTTCGGCAGGATGGTGCAGCCCCCCCAGCCGGGGACGAGGCCGAGGAAGACCTCGGGCAGCGAGAAGGCCGGGACGCCCGCCGACACCGTGCGGTAGTCGCAGTGCAGGCCGACCTCGACGCCGCCGCCCATCGCCGCGCCGTTGTAGAAGGCGAAGGTGGGGACGGGCAGCGAGGCGATCCGCTTGAAGACGTCGTGGCCGCCCTTGCCGATGGCCAGCGCGTCCGCGTGCTCCGTGAGCAGCTCGACGCCCTTGAGGTCGGCGCCGACCGCGAAGATGAACGGCTTGCCGGTGATCGCGGCACCGACGATCGCGCCCTCGGCGGCCTCGGCCTCGACCTGGTCCAGCGCCTCGTTCAGCTTGAGCAGCGAGCCCGGGCCGAAGGTGGTCGGCTTGGTGTGGTCGAAGCCGTTGTCCAGGGTGATCAGGGCCAGCCGGCCGGCCTGCAGCGGCAGGTCGAGGTGGCGGACGTGCGCGGTCGTGACGACCTCGCCCGGGAAGAGCTCGGCGCCGCGGGTCAGCAGCTCAGTGGTGTTGGCCATGGTCACTTACCACCCTCGACCTGAGACGACGTTTCCGCTCCGCTCCAATGCGGGTTCTCCCAGATGATCGTGCCGCCCATGCCGAAGCCGATGCACATCGTGGTGAGGCCGTAGCGGACCTCCGGGCGCTGCTCGAAGCGGCGGGCCAGCTGGTTCATCAGGCGCACGCCGGAGGAGGCCAGCGGGTGACCGAAGGCGATCGCGCCGCCGTACGGGTTGACCCGCTCGTCGTCGTCCGCGATGCCGAAGTGGTCCAGGAAGGCCAGGACCTGGACGGCGAAGGCCTCGTTGACCTCGAAGGCCTGGATGTCGTCGATGGTCAGACCGGCCTTGGCCAGCGCCTTCTCGGTGGCCGGCACCGGGCCGACACCCATGACCTCGGGCTCGACGCCCGCGAAGGCGAACGAGACCAGGCGCATCTTCACCGGGAGGCCGAGCTCCTCGGCGACGTCCTCGGCGGCCAGCAGCGAGGCGGTGGCACCGTCGTTCAGACCGGCCGAGTTGCCCGCGGTGATGTTGCCGTGCGGGCGGAACGGGGTCTTGAGGCCCGCCAGGTTCTCCATCGTGGTGCCCGGGCGCATCGGCTCGTCCACGGTGGCCAGGCCCCAGCCGGTCTCGCCGACCTCGGGGTTGGTGTTGCGGATCGTGATCGGCACCAGGTCGGGCTGGATGTCGCCGTTGGCGTACGCCTTGGCGGCCTTCTCCTGCGAGCGCACGGCGTAGGCGTCGCAGCGCTCCTTGGTCAGGTGCGGGAACCGGTCGTGCAGGTTCTCCGCGGTCATGCCCATGAACAGGGCGGACTCGTCGACCAGCTTCTCGGAGACGAAGCGCGGGTTCGGGTCGACGCCCTCGCCCATGGGGTGGCGGCCCATGTGCTCGACGCCGCCGGCCACGACCACGTCGTACGCGCCGAAGGCGATGCCGCCCGCGGTGGCGGTCACGGCGGTCAGCGCGCCGGCGCACATGCGGTCGATCGAGTAGCCCGGCACGGACTTCGGCAGGCCGGCCAGCAGGGCCGCGGTGCGCCCGATGGTCAGACCCTGGTCGCCGATCTGCGTGGTGGCCGCGACGGCGACCTCGTCGATGCGCTCGACGGGCAGGTTCGGGTTACGGCGCACGAGCTCCCGGATGCACTTGACGACCAGGTCGTCGGCGCGCGTCTCGTGGTAGATGCCCTTCGGGCCGGCCTTGCCGAACGGGGTGCGGACGCCATCGACGAAGACGACGTCCCTCGCGGTACGAGGCACGGGGGCTCTCCTCCCAGGGACCAACATTTAGGTGGGCGGGCTGCCGCCGTCGAAGACCCGAGCGGCGCCGCATCACGGCCATGCTACCCGCCGGTAACCAACCTGCCCAGGCCCCTCGGAGGGATCTGACCATGTGTCTCCCGACACGTTCCCCGGCCCGTCCGACCAGGAGCGCCGTTCCCGGGTGCGGCGAAGGGGATGTCGCCCGTACGGACGACATCCCCTTCCCGTGTTGCCGGATCGGCCCGGACCGCGACCGGCCCGCACGCCGTGATCAGTCCTGGGCGACGACCGCCGCGGCGAAGGCGGCGGCCACCGCCGGCGCCACCAGGTCCACCTGCCACTGCCGGGCGCCGAGCCCGCGCAGTGCGGCGGCCACGCCCTCCGGGCCCGGGTCGGCCGGCGGCTGCCAGGAGACCCGTCGGACCAGGTCCGGGGTGATCAGGTTCTCGGCCGGCAGGTGGTGGCGCTCGGCCAGCTCGCTGATCGCGCTGCGCGCGCCGGAGAGCCGGGCGGCGGCCACCGGGTCCTTCTCGGCCCAGGCCCGCGGCGGCGGCGGTCCCTCGTGCGGCGCGGTGGCCGGCGGCAGCAGGTTCTCCGGGATCTCCCGGCCGCGCTGCACGGCCGCCAGCCACTGCTCCAGCTGGCGCCGGTGCACCCGCGGGCCGAAGCCCTGGACGGCCTGCAGGGAGGCGATGTTCAGCGGCATGGCCAGTGCGGCGTTGACGATCGCCGCGTCCGCGAGCACCCGGCCGGGGGAGACGTCGCGGTCCTGCGCCATCCGGTCGCGGGCGAGCCACATCTCGCGCACCACGGCCAGCTGACGGCGGCGGCGGACCTTGTGCAGCTGCGAGGTGCGGCGCCACGGGTCGGTGCGCGGGGCCGGGCGGGGCGCGGCGGCGATCGAGGCGAACTCCTCCATCGCCCAGCCGAGCTTGCCCTGGGCGTCCAGCTCCCGTTCGAGTGCGTCGCGCAGCTCGACCAGCACCTCGACGTCCAGAGCGGCGTAGCGCAGCCACGGCTCGGGCAGCGGGCGGGTGGACCAGTCGACCGCGGAGTGCTCCTTGGCGAGGCTCAGCCCGAGCACGTTCTCGGTCATCGGCCCGAGGCCGACCCGGGCGAAGCCGGCGATCCGCCCGGCCAGCTCGGTGTCGAACAGGCGCCGGGGTCTCATGCCGACCTCGGCGAGGCAGGGCAGGTCCTGGCTGGCCGCGTGGACCACCCATTCGGCGTCCTCGACGGCCCGGCCGAGCGCGCTGAGGTCCGGGCAGGCGATCGGGTCGATCAGGGCGGAGCCGGAACCCTTGCGGCGCAGCTGGATGAGGTAGGCGCGCTGCCCGTAGCGGTAGCCGGAGGCCCGTTCGGCATCGACGGCCACCGGTCCGGTGCCCCCCGCGAAGGCGGCGACGACGGCGGCCAGCGCCCGGTCGTCCGCCACCACGGATGGGATCCCGTCCTTCGGTTCGAGGAGCGGGACCGGGGCTGCTTCTTCTGGGATGGCTGCTACGGCGTCGGTCACCCCCCAAGGGTACGACGGTCCTCACGGCCGGGAGTGTTGTCGGACTGGTCAGACTGTTGATCGCCGAGGGATCGCGGGGCGGGCCGCACCGGACCGCGCGGGGGTCGTGGGGGGCTTCGTGGGGGGTGCTGTGGGGGTGACACGGGGGGACCGGTGCGAAGACCCGGCCACCCGCCCGTCCCCGGGCGGGCTGCGCGCGCGCCGGGAGGCCGGGGGCCGCACGGCGGGGGGGGGGGGGGGGGGATTCTGCGCAGCGGCCCGCCCGGGCGGGGGGCGGGCCCGGCCGGGG
>NZ_JBSHAP010000193.1:0-12922 GCF_053611565.1 Kitasatospora sp. NPDC054795 | reverse complement strand
GACTCACGTCCACCCGGGGCCGGCCGTCGGGTACGGCTCAGCGCTCCTTGTCCACCGCCGGCAGCCCGGCCTGACCGGCGGTCAGCCGGCCCTCGGCGTACAGCCAGCGCACCGTGTCCGCCATGGTCTCGGCGGTCGGCCTCGGCGTCAGCCCCCCGGTGCTCGCCGCGGGGTCGACCGGGGTCGCACAGGCGCAGGTGTAGACGGCGCCGTACTCGGCGGGGATGTGCCAGGGCCATCCGCGCTGGAGCAGGGTGGCCAGGGCGCCGACCGGCAGCATGGCCCGGGCGGGGAGGAAGGCCGCGGGCAGCCGCCGCCCGGTGACCTCCCGCAGGGTCCGCACGTACTGCCGGGTGGGCAGGTGGTGGCCGGGTCCGAAGTGCCGGTCGGAGCCCGCCCTCGGCGTGGTCAGCAGCCGGGCGTGCAGCTGCGCGGTGTCCCGGACGTCGCCGACCGGGAAGCCGCCCAGCGGCCAGATCGGCATCAGTCCGCGCAGGGTGTTGCGCAGCCGGGCGTTCTGGTCGCCCAGCCCCGGGTCCTGCGGGCCGAGCAGCGCGGGCGGGTAGCTGATGACCACCGGCGCGCCGTCCCGCTGGTGGCCCCGCGCGATCCGCTCGGCCGCCGCCTTGGTCGCCATGTACGTGTCCCGGGGACGGCCGACCGGGGAGTGCTCCCCGAGCGGCTGTCCGGGGGACGGCAGCAGCGCGACGATGCTGGAGACGTGGACGACCGGATCGGCGCCCGACCGTCGGGCGGCGGCCAGCACCAGTTCGGTTCCCCGCTCGTTGGTCCGGCGCATCTGCGCGTTGCGCCGGCTGTCGAAGGAGTACACCGCGGCCGCGTGCAGCACGGCGTCGGCGCCGCGCACCGTGCGGGCCGCGTCGCCCTCGTCGGTCACGTCCCCGACGACCAGGTCGACGGCGCCCGGGTCCACCTCCAGCAGGCCCAGGACCCGCCCCGCGGCGGCCGGGTCGCGGACCAGCATCCGCACCCGGTGGCCGCCGCGGACCAGCGCCGCGACCGAGTGGATGCCGACGAATCCGGTGCCGCCGGTCACGCTCACCAACATCGGACCATCCCCCCGCTCAGCCGATCTCTTCCGGTTTCCCGCCAATGCCCCGGTGGAAGGCGCCGCCGTAGAACAGCAGCGCCTCCCGGTGGTCGGCCCAGTCCGAGGCGAGCACCTCGCCGAGGAAGATGGAGTGGTCGCCGCCGTCGTACTGCTCGGCGAGCTTGCACTCCAGCCAGGCCAGCGAGCCCGCCAGCAGCGGCGCCCCGGTGAACGGGCCGGGCTGCCAGTCGAGGCCGTCGAACTGGGCGGCCCCGCGCGGCCTGCTCTTGTTCGCGAAGTACCGTGCCAGGTGCTCCTGTTCGGAGCCGAGCACGGAGACCGCGAAGGACCTGGTCGCGGCGATCGCCTCGTGCATCGTCGCGGAGCGGGCCACGCAGCACAGCACCATCGGCGGTTCCAGGGAGACCGAGCTGAACGCGTTGGCGGTCATCCCGTGGACGTTCTCGCCGCCGGTGGTCAGGACCGTGACCCCGGTGGCGAAACGGGCCATCGTCTCGCGCAGGGCGCCCGGCAGGACGGCGCGGTTCGCCGCGGCCGCCGACGTCGCGCCCGGCGCCTGGGCGGGGGCCGGGGACCGGCCGTTGCCGATCACAGCGCCCGCCCCGTCCCGACCGGGCCGCCGGGCAGGGCCTGGGCGGCGAGAGCCCGCGCGACGGCCGGCCCCTCGGCGTACGGCACCAGCGCCAGGCGCAGCTCCTCGGGCACCCGGGCGGGAACGGTGGCCGTGTTCGGCCCGCGCATGCACGCGATCCGCTGTCGGCCGCGGGCGACCAGGTTCTCCTGCTCGCCGTCGATCCGCAGGTAGTCGAAGCTGAACTGGATCTGGGTCTGGGTCAGCTCCTCCAGCCGCATCCGGACCGACAGCTCGTCGAACGAGGTGATCTCGGCGAAGAAGTCGCACTCCACCTTGAGGGTGAACAGCTTCAGGTCGTCCCGCAGCTCGGCGAGCACCCCCGGCGCCTTGTCCTTGAGGAACATCTCCCGGCAACGCCCCTGCCAGCGCAGGTAGTTCACGTAGTAGACGTTGCCGACGAGGTTGGTCTCCTCGAAGCCCACGGTGTGCCGGATCTCGTAGTAGGCCGACATCAGTTCTCCTTCCCGACGAGCACCGCGAACAGCACCGGCTCCGTCCGGTCGTTGACGGTGGTGACCCAGGTGGCGACGGCCGCGTCGCCGGCGGACAGGACGACCCAACCGCCCGGGTGGACGCGGTCGAGCGTCAGCGCCTGGGTGGTCGCGCCGGACTTGCGCAGGCACTCCAGCGCGCTCCAGACCCTGGTGCCGGCCACCGCCGGGCTGCAGCCCGCCTCGGCCACCAACAGGTCCCGCAGGGCGAGTTGACCGGCGCCCAGCAGGGCGTCCCAGTCCTCGGCGCTCCGCTCCAGGACGGTCTCGACGTCGCAGGCGAGCCGCCCGGGTCCGGCCACCGCCAGGGTCAGGCCGGGGCCGTGCGAGGCCGAGACCGTGATCCCGTCGAGTCCGGGCCCACCGGCGAGTTCGGGCTTGCCGTCCGGCCGGTGGCGCAGGTCCACCGGCCGTCCCAGCGCCCGGCCGAGAGCGGTCGCGGTGCGGGCCCGGCGGTCCCCGTCGGCGGACTCCGCGGCGGATTCCGCGGCGGGCTTCGCCGCGGGCTCGACGACCACCGCGCGGCTGCCGCCCAGCACCCGCTCCAGGCCGCGTTCCAGGTACGAACCGAGCATCGCGGGCACCCACGGTCCGGCTCCGTCGCGCTTGCGGACGGCGACCAGGGTCAGCCCCTCCCAGCGCTCGACGACCTTTCCGGCCGGGGTGCGCACGTCGAGGTCGTAGACGTAGCTGTCCCCGTCCTGGGAGCGCTCCCTGGCGTCGAGCACCACGTACTCGGCGTCCTGGTCCGCCGGGTCGGCCAGCCAGAGCCGCTCGATGCTCTGCGGCAGCAGGGTGGCGTCCGGCACGCAGCACTGGATGGCGTGCATCATCGCGTCCCGGGTGCCGGGGTCGGCCAGTTGCTGGTCCTGCGGCAGGAAGGCCGCGAACCACGGCGCCGGGGCGGTGGTGGAGATCTCCGCCAGCGCGTGCCGGGCGCTCGCCCGCCGGTACTCCAGCAGGCGCTGGAACCGCTTGCCCTGGAAGAGCACGCTGCCGTACAGCTCGGTCACCGGGTCCACCGGCACCGCCGGCAGGCCGAATTCGACCGGCACCGGCGTCCCGGGCAGCTCGGGCCGCGGGTAGCGCAGCCGGGCCCGGAAGTGGTCGGCCGCGAACTCGGTGCCCTCGCTGCGCAGCACCACGTCCACCGTCCCGGGCTCCCGGACCAGCGCCGCGATCCGGATGGTGGTCGAGCCGCCCGGCCGAACCACCACGGGCCGGCGGAACTCGACGTCCTCCAGCAGCGGCGGACCCTGGTGCCCGCTCACCGCGGCGGCGACCTGGGCCATCGCCTCCATGCCGAGCACGGCCGGGAAGAGCAGGTCGTCCTGGAGCCGGTGGTCGGTCAGATAGGGGTCGCCGCCCTCGGTCAGCTCGGTCTCGGTGATCAGCTCGATGCCCGGGTGGTGCGCGACCACCCGCTCGACGAACCTGGTCAGCGGCAGCTCGCGCCGCTCGGTGGTGAGGGTGGGCAGGCCGCCGGCCCGCCCGCTGACCACCAGCACGGGGCCGGCCGAGGGGTCCGCGAGCACCTCGCGGAGCACCTGGATGCCGTTCTCGGTGGAGATCGGCGTGATGCCCTCCCGGATCAGCGCCTCGACGACGCCGAGCCGTTCGCCCATGCCCGCGCCCGACCAGACCGACCACTCCAGCGCGATTGCCCGGGCCCGCGGGTACCGGTCCTGGAAGCGGAGGGTCAGCTCGGTCATCCAGTCGTTGGCGGTGGCGTAGTGCGCCTCGCCGCGCAGTCCGGCCCGGCCGATGATCGAGCCGAAGGTGATCAGCAGCTTCAGGCGTTCCGGTTCGACGGCCGCCAGGACCGCCTCCAGGCCGTCGGTCTTGGGCGCCAGGGTCCGGCGGAAGTCCTCGGCGCTCAGCGCCTCCAGGGCGGCCGGCTGGTTGCGGCCGGCGCCGTGCAGCACGGCGGTGACCGGGCCGAGGCCGTTCTCCAGCAGGGCCACCGCGGCGGCGATCTCCTCGGCCGAGGTCACGTCGGCGCGGGCGTAGCGGTGGCGCAGGCCCGCGGCCTCCATCCGGGCGAGGTTCCCGGCGAGTTCGGGGTCGGTGGCCGGATCGGCGCGGCCGATCAGGGCCAGGGCCGCCCCGGAGTCCTGGGCCATCGCGATGGCGCACTCGGCGGTGATGCCCTTGCCGCCGCCGGTGACCAGGAGGACGTCCCCGGCGTCGAGCGGGGACCCGCCCTCGGTCGCGGGGCGCAGCTGCAGCGGCCGGAGCACCGGGACGGTCCGGCGCCCGTCCGGCTGGTAGCGGACCTCCGCGAAGCCGGCCGTGGCGGCGGTCTCGGCGACCACGCGGGCCACCGCCTCGTCACGGGCCGCGCCCTCGGGGGCGGTGTCGGCCAGCTCGACCACCGTGACCGGGACCGACGGGTGCTCCAGGTGCAGGGTCTTCGCCAGGCCGGAGGCCCCCAGCCGGTGCTGGACCACGACCAGCCGGGTGCCCTCGGGGGCGGCCAGGACGGCCCGCCCGGCGGTCAGGAAGAGCTCCGCCTCCTGCGGTCCGCACGCGTCGGGGAGGCAGAGCAGCACGCCGTCCCCGACGCCCGCCGCGGCGAGCGCGGTGCCAAGCGGTTCGGCGAGCGGGTGGCCGGGGGTGCTGTGCACCGTCCACCGCCCGGCGGGGGCGGGGTCCTCGGCAGGCTGCGGCCGGGCCGGCAGGACGGCCTCCCGGTGCTCGACCGCGAAGGGCCGCACCCACGGGGCCACACCGGCGACCTCGCCCGCCGACTGGCCGCCGTCCTGCGCGGTGTCCGCCAGCTGGTCGATCAGTTCGGCGATCCCGCCCAGGTTGACGGTCGCGTAGTTGGGCGTCGCGGCGAGCACGGGCCGGCCGAGCGCCCGGGTGACGTCGTTGACGATCTGGCCGATGGTGATGGAGCTCAGGTGCAGGTCGTCCATCGGGTGGGTCTGCGCGGTGACGGAGTCCAGCGGCAGTTCGACCCGCTCGGCCGCGAGCCTGCGCAGCAGTTCCAGGGTGGAGTCCGGGCCCTCGCCGGTGTCCGCGGACACCGCCGCGCCGGCCCGCTCGTCCCGGCCCGGCCCGCCGTCCGCCGCCAGCTCCGCGTCGATGGCCGGGGCCGCCTCGCAGGGGTTGGCCAGGAAGGTCATCGCACCGTCCGCCGGCAGCTGCCGGATCAGGCGGTCGCCGAACAGGGCCGCGGTCCGCAGCGGTACGCCGAGCACGAACGCGGCGCCGGCGACCCTGAGCAGCGGGCCGAGCGAGGCGCTGTCGGTGTCCACCGCCAGGGTGGTGAGGTTCGGGGCGATCTCCGCCAGCAGGCCGGACAGCACCCGGCCGGGGCCGACCTCCACGACCAGGTCGGCGTCGGCGACCGCCACGGCGGCGGCCTCCTGGAACCGGACCGGGAGGAGGACCTGTCCGCGCAGGACCTCGCGCAGGTCGGCGGACGGGTCCAGGAGCCGGCCGGTGACCGTGGAGGCGATCGGTCGGACGGGTTCCTGGAAGTCGAACCGCGCGAGCTCGGCGGCCATCGCGACCGCGGCCGGCTCGACCAGCGGCGAGTGGAAGGCGTGCGACACGTTCAGCCGGGTCGCCGTGACGCCCTCGCCCGCGGCCCGGCGGCAGACCTCGTCGACCGCCTCGGCGGGACCGGAGAGCACGGTCTGCCGGGGCCCGTTGTAGCCCGCGATCACCACGTCCTGTCCGGCGGACAGCCGGGTGGCCTGCTCCGGGGTCGCCGCCAGTCCGGCCATCGCGCCGCCGCCGCGGCTGGCCTGGGCCATCACCCGGCCGCGGATCGTGGCGAGGCGCACCACCTGTTCCTCGGTCATCGCGCCCGCCCAGTGCAGGGCGGTGAGCTCCCCGAGGCTGTGGCCGACGGCGGTGTCGGCCCGGATGCCGACCGCGTCCAGCACCCGCAGGGCGGCCAGGGAGCCGGTGACGATGCGCGGCTGGGCGACCTGGGTGGCGACCTGGTCGTCACCGGTGGGCAGGGCGGCGGCGCGGAACACCTCCTCCGCCGCGGCGAACCGGCGCCGGATCGCGCCGACGGCGCCGCGGCCGGAGCCCTGGCCCGGGAAGAGGTAGGCGATCCGGGGGGCGGTCCGGGCGTGGCCGAGGAAGATCCCCTCGCCGGCCGAGGACACCTCCCGCGCTCCGGAGTCGAGCAGGGCGAGCAGCCGTTCGAGGCCGCGCACGGCGTCGTCCGGGCCGGTCGCCACCACGGCGGCCCGCACCGGGCCGTCGGCGAGCCGGTCGGCCAGGGTGCCGGCCAGGTCCGCGAGTTCGGCCTGGGCCAGTTTCGGCACCAGGTCGAGCAGCCGGGTCAGCTCCGCGCGCAGCGCGGCCGTGTCCGCCGCGTCCAGCAGCAGGAGTTCGGCGTCCTGGCGGCCGGCGACCAGCCGGGTGGTGCGCGCGTCGAGCGCCTCGCGCCGGGTGCTGCCGGGTGCCTCGGCGAGGGTGACGTGGGTGTTGATCCCGCCGAAGCCCATGGCCGACACCCCGGCCCGGACCGGGTGGCCGGCCGGCCAGAGTTCGGCCTGGCGCGGGACGTACATCGCCGCCTCGTCACCGAGCAGGCCGGGGTGCGGGTCGACGTGGCCGGTGGCCGGGGGGATCACCTGGTGGTGCACGGCGAGGGTCGCCTTGATCAGGCCGGCCACGCCCGCGGCGGCCTTGGTGTGCCCGAAGTTCCCCTTGACCGTCCCGAGCGCGGCCGGACGGGCCGTCGGGTCCGCGGTGCGGCGGGCGGAGGACAGCGCCTCGATCTCGGTCGCGTCGCCGAGGGCCGTGCCGGTGCCGTGGCCCTCGAAGTACGAGACCGTCTCGACGCCGTAGCCGGCCCGCCGGTAGGCGCGGGTCAGTGCCAGCCGGTGGCCGCTCGCCTCGGGCCGGGTGATGCCGCCCTTGCCGTCCGAGGAGACGCCCCAGCCGCTGATGCTCGCGTAGATCCGCCGCCCCTGCGCCAGCGCGTCCCGCTCGCGCATCAGCACGAGCATGCCGGAGCCCTCGCCGGGCCAGAAGCCGTTGGAGTCCCGGTCGTAGACCTTCATCTCGCCGGTGGCCAGTGCGCCCGTCTTCGCGAAGCCGATCACCTCGAACGGGTCGATGGACAGGTCGACGCCTCCGGCGACGGCCACGTCCAGTTCGCCGTCGGCCAGTGCCTTCGCCGCCGTGACGACGGACAGCAGGGAGGAGGAGCACGCCCCGTCGACCGTGTAGCCGCCGCCGCGCAGGTCGAAGTGGTTGCAGATGCGGCCGGCGATGGTGTTGGCGAGGCCGCCGGCCAGCGAGTCCTCGTCGATGGCCGGGAAGGGCGCCTTGTACTGCGGCTCCAGCTCCTGGAGGAGCTTCGCGACGTCCTCCTCGGACCAGCCCTGGCCGCTGAGCGCGGCGGCCACCGTGCGGCGCACGTAGGGCCACCGCAGCCGCATGATGTTGGCCCGCGAGAATTCCCCGGTGAGGCTGTTTCCGACCACCACGCCGGTGCTCTGGTGGGGAAGTCCCGAGCCGTCCGGGAATCCGGCGTCGGCCAGTGCCTCGGCGGCCACGTCGAGGGCCAGCCAGTGCGTCAGGTCGGTCGCCCGGTACGTGCTTCCGGCGACGCTGTATTTGATGCGGTCGAACGCGTAGTCCCGCAGGACCGCGGCCTTTTTCGTGTAGTGCCGGTCCGGCGCACTCCGGTCCTCCGACCAGTAGTCCGCCTGGTTCATCCGCTCGTCCGGCAACCGCCGGAAGGCTCGACGGCCGCCCAGTACGTTGTCCCACAGTTCGCTCGCCGAATTGGCGTCCGGATAACGGAGGCCAATTCCTACGATAGCGATCCGCTCACTGCTCACGTATTCACCACCCATGGAGATGAATTGACGGCGAATCTCCTCGCCGACTCGACTCGCCTGCACTGTCGTCAAGAATGCATCTGCGGCCGCCCCGATGTCTTCTCCGAGTTTGCTTTCCGCCTGGTGGGGGGCACTGCTTTTCCATAACGGTGTGATTTCTCGGCCCCGCTATTCAATAACGCCGTCATTTCCGGAACGGGCCGCGCCCGTACGGACGACCGTGCCGGTGGACGTGCCGATGCCCGTGCGGACGGTCGTGCGGACGGCCGGGCGGGCAACCGTGCCGACGCCCGTGCCGATGCCCGTGCGGGCGGCCGGGAACGCGCCGAGGCTCCCGCCGGTCGGCGGGAGCCTCGGTCGTGCGGGGCCGTGCGCGGGGTCAGCCGTCGGCGGCCTTGGGCAGGCGGGCACCGAGCCGGGCGCCCAGCTCCCGGGCCGCCGTCAGGGCGGCCCAGGAGGTGAGCTCGATCAGCGCGGTGTCGCCGGGCCGGTCGCTCCGGAACTCGGCGACGAGGCCGTCGTCGACCTGGTAGGAGGCCTGGGCGGTCAGCAGGGCCAGCCGGCCCGCCGCACGCTGGTCCCCGGGCAGGGCCGACACCGCGTCCTCGACCCAGGCGCGGCTGATCCCCGGCGGTCGGCCGTCCCACCCGGCCAGCCGGTCCGTCACCAGGGCGCGGACGCCGTCCGGCACCGACCGGGCCCCCGCCGCGTCGATCGCGGCGGCCGCCCGGGCGAACGCGCCGGCGACGCTGGGGGTGCCCGCCGCCCAGCTCAGGTCCCCGGGCAGCGGCGCGGAGGGCAGCAGGTCGAGGGAGGTCCCGGCCGGCGGGGCGAGGCGCGCGCTGCGGCGCATCAGCCGGCCGAGGACCGCCCTCGCCGCCGACCGCGCGGCCGGCGGGAGACCGGCCGGCAGCGGGCTCTGCGCGAGGAACAGGTTGACCATGCGGTTCAGGTAGTGGAAGGTGACGGCCACGCCGAGCAGCTCGGGCGCCGCCTGCGCGGGGAACGGCGGCCCGTCGTCCGGCGCCTGCCCCCGGTCACCGTCCGACCGGAACCAGTCGGCCCACCCCTCGGCCGTCGCGCGGGCCGTGCCCGGGGCGGCGGCCCCGGGCAGCAGCGCGGCCAGCGCCGTGCCGTGCACCTCCACGCAGTACGGGCAGGCGTTGGCGGCCGAGACCGCCGCGGCCACCGCCTCCTTGGTCGCGCGGTCGACCCGCCCGCCGGCCACCAGGGTCTCCCGCAGCATCACCCAGGAGGCGGCGAGCACCTCGGGCGCGGCGGCGTGCAGCCCGATCGGCGGTGCCAGCATGCCGAACTCCCGCTCGACCTCGGCGAAGACGCCGGCCACCTCCTCCCCCGCGGCTGCGGGCCGCACCGCGTCGACCCGGTGGATCTGCGCCATCGACCTCCGCAGGGCCGACCGCAGGAACGGTGTCGTCATGTGCCTCCTCCTCGACGGCTCGATCCGGTGCCGGGGCCGGCTACCGGCGCATCAGGCCGGGCAGCTGCACCTGCACGCCGCGCCGCCCGCTGGTCGCACCGTCCGGCGCGGGAGCGCCGTAGACGACGTTCACGCCGCGCTCCCGCGCGGCCCGCACGATGCCGGGGATGGCGCGTTCGGCGAGCGCGGAGATCGTCAGCGCGGGGTTGACCGTGAGCGCTCCCGGGACGGCGGAGCCGTCGGTGACGAAGATGCCCGGGTGGTTGCGGAGTTCCTGCCGGTCGTCGAGTGCCGAGGTCTGCGGGTCGTCGCCGATCCGGCAGGACGCCAGCGGGTGCACGGTGTAGGCGCCCACCAGGTCGTTGGTCCACGGCATGACGCGGGCGAGTCCGTCGCGCTCCAGGATGTCCTTCACCACGGCGTCCGAATCGGCCCAGGCGCGCAGGGTGTTGGCGGTCGGCCGGTACGAGATCGACCCGCGCCCGAGCATCTGCTGGGAGATCCGGACGGCGTTGCCGGTGGGCGGCGGCGGCCCGAAGACGCCTTCGTTGTCGTCCTCGATCATGGTGAAGACGGTCAGCCAGGACTGCCACTGCCGGACCAGTTCCTTCTTCTCCACGCCGAACCAGCTGGGCCCGCTCGCGTCGGGCACCTGCGCCAGGATGGTGCCGAAGCCCGGCGGGAAGTAGAGCTGCTCCAGGGAGAACCGGGAGTGTTCCGGCAGCGATCCGTCGAGGTTGTCCCAGCTCGCCACGACCGGGCCCTTGCCGATCTGGTTGGCCTTGAAAGCCCGGCCGTCGGAGCGCTTGAGCCCCAGCAGGTCGCGGGCCTTCTCCTCGTCCACGATGGCCGTGTTGAGGCGTTCGCCGTTGCCGGAGAAGTAGCGGCCCACGGCGTGCGGCATGGTGCCCAGGGTCGCCTCGGAGCGCTGGAGGATGACCGGGGTGGCGCCGGCGCCGGCGGCGAGCACGACGATCTTCGCGTCGATCGTGCCGCTGCCGACGTGCACCCGGTAGTCCACGTCGTCGACGACGTCGTAGTGCACCCGGTAGCCGCCGTCGTCCGTCCGGGACAGCTGCTGCACCTCGTGCAGCGGCCGGATCTCGGCGCCGTGCGCGAGGGCCGCCGGAAGGTAGTTCAGCAGCAGGGACCGCTTGGCGTCGAAGCGGCAACCGGACATCATCCAGTTGCAGTTGGTGCACTTCGCCCGGTCGATGGCGGCCGGGACGGGGTTGGCGGTGCGTCCCGCGTGCTCGCAGGCGGCGGCGAACAGCCCGCCCGAGTACGTGACGTCGTTCCAGTCCTGCTGGGTGATGGGCAGCGCCTCGGCCACCCGGTCGTACCAGGGGTCGAGGACGTCCCGGTCGATGGCGGCCGGCCACATCCGGCGGCCGATGCTGCCGCGGCGCTCGAAGACGAACTTCGGGGCGCGCGGCATCGCGGCGAAGTACACCACGCTGCCGCCGCCGACGCAGTTGCCGCCGAGCAGGCTCATGCCGTCGCCCACCACGAAGTCGAAGATCCGGGTGTACGAGGAGCCGAGCAGGAAGTCGTGGTCGAAGTCGTCGGCCTTCAGCCACGGGCCGCGCTCCAGGATGGTGACCTTCGCGCCGCCGGCCGCCAGGTGGTACGCCGCGATCGCGCCGCCGAAGCCGCTGCCCACGATCAGGACGTCGGTGCTCTCGGTACTCGTCATGCGGGACTCCCTGTAGGCGTGGTGTCCGGGTGGGGGTCTGCCAGCTGCTTGCCGTACGAGAAGTCGGGGAACCGCCACAGGCCGTCCTCGTCGGGCTTCATGAACCCCATCGCCGTGAGGCCCGGGTGGCCCGCCGCGAGCGCGTCCGCGGTGTGCATGTGGGCGGCGGTGTCGAAGGCCATGTTGGCGAACAGCGCCAGCAGGACCCACAGTTCCCGTTCCTGGTGCTCCGTTCCGGTCAGCTCCTGCACCAGGCTGGTCCGGTCCGCGAACGGCAGCGCGACGAACGGCGGCACCGAGTCGTCGAGCCGCAGGCCGTGCCCGTCCGCGTACGTGCCGGCGTGGCGGTTGAGCGCCTGCACGTAGTCGTCCAGGGCGTCCGACAGTCCGGTCGCGGGGGTTTCGAGCAGTTCGACGGCGCCCGCCTGGACGGCACCGCCGCCGGTCGAGGCGCCGGCCACCGCCCGGTCGTCGGGCGAGCGTTTCTCGCCCGGGACGATCGTGTCCGCGAAGGCTTCGAGCGTCATGGTCCGATCATGGTTTCGATCTGAGGTAGGCGATCCCACCGGCATCTCCTCAGCTGCTTGTCGAAAAGCGGGGACGGCACACACCGGCCGATCCCGATTCGCATACGCGACTGTGGCATCGTGCGCGCAATGCGCTCCCGCCCGCATCTCTCGCGTTGCTGATGGCTCCCGACGCCGTTCAAACCCGACTTCCGGGATGTCTCACCGCTCGGGCTTGCCAACGGCACGTGCCGCCCGGCCCATTGCGGCTGTCATGTGCCTGCTGCTACGGTCTTCACTTGCTATGGCGGCGACACTTTTCAGCTTCGCCTTCCGAAGGGGGTCCTCCCTTCGCTTGCCCTGGCGCCTTCGACAGTCGGCCTGTCACCGCGGCCGTGACTTTCGTTCCCGATCATCGCAAGGGTGGAATTCTGTTCATCCGCAGGTGCGGCGGAGAAGCTGGAGTCAAAGATGACATCTGCCATCGAGCAAGCTGTTTCCCGGGCCATCGAAACCATGCACGACAACATCGGCGAGTTACTGACCATCGACGATATGGCGCAGGCGGCCATGTACAGCAAGTTCCACTTCTCCCGGGAATTCCAGCGGATGACCGGGGTGTCACCACGGCGGTTCCTCTCCGCCCTCCGGCTCGAAACGGCCAAGCGCCTCCTCGTCGAGACATCGTTCACGGTGACCGAGATCAGCCACCGCGTCGGTTACAACAGCGTCGGCACCTTCAGCTCGCGGTTCGCCAGCAGCGTCGGTGTGCCTCCCACCACCTACCGTCAGCTCGGGGGCTTCACCCCCCGGATCGAGATCGACTCGCGCGGCCTGGCCCGGAGCACGGAGCTCTCCACCTTCCGCGGCGAGATCCGGGCCCCGATCGCGGGGAACCTCGGCCTCGTGTACCTCGGGCTGTTCCCGACCCGGGTCCCCGAGGGCCGGCCCGCCGCGTGTACCGTCCTCCCCCATCCCGGCGTCTTCTTATTCGACCAGGTGCCGGCCGGCACCTGGTACCTGCTGGCACACTCCGTCCCGGCCGCCTTCGACGAGGTGCTGACGGGTGACCACCCCGTCTCGGTGGGATCGGTCGGACCGATCGAGGTGCGGCCGGACGTGCCGCTGCTGCCGATCGAACTGCGCCTGCGCCCGGCCCGCGTCCTCGACCCGCCGGTCCTGCTGGCGCTGCTGGACGCACGGACCATCGCGCAGACCGTACGGACCCCGATCACCGACACCGCCTGATCCGGCCCGGGC
>NZ_JBSHAP010000192.1:0-13048 GCF_053611565.1 Kitasatospora sp. NPDC054795 | reverse complement strand
GCTCTTCAAGAGATCGGCCCCTCGGGCGTTTTCGCGTTCCCTCAGCTGTTCACGGCCTCAGTTGCACGCCCCCCGCCCGGATGTGCGCTCCCTCACACGTGCCCGCCGGGTCGACTTTCCGGCCGACCCCCTGCCGCCGGAAGCTACCGGCTAGTAACATCGTCGCCATGACCACACCCACGATCGGCAAGCTGCTCGACGACACCGTGCCGATGGCGCACACCCTCAACCTGGACTACCTGGAGACCACCCCGGAGCGGGCCGTGCTCCGACTGCCGGACCAGCCCGCGTACCACAACCACGTCGGCGGCCCGCACGCCGGCGCGATGTTCACGCTGGCCGAGTCCGCCAGTGGCTGCATCGTGCTCGCCGCCTTCGGCGACCAGCTGTCCCGGGCCGTGCCGCTCGCCGTGAACGCCGAGATCGCGTACAAGAAGCTCGCCATGGGCGACGTCACCGCCACCGCCGTGCTCGGCCGCCCGGCCGCCGAGATCGTCGCCGAGCTGGACGCCGGCGGCCGCCCCGAGTTCCCGGTCACCGTCGAGATCACCCGCGCCGACGGCGCCGTCACCGGCGTGATGACGGTCACCTGGACCCTGCGCCCCAACTCCTGACCACCACGCGGTCGTTGGCCCCGGGAGCGCCGGCCCCGGGGCCACCCGCGCGATGACCGTCCGTGACGGTGGGCGTGACCTCACCACCCGGCCGCTCGTTCTCGATTCACGTGCGAGCCAATCACGCGACCAAGCCCCAGGAACCCGCCCCTCGCGGCGGCGCCGGTGCCCGCCGCGGGATCGCCCGGTGGCTGCCCCGCCCCCGGGTCGTCGCCGCCGCGGGAGCCCTGCTCACGCAGCTCTGGGGGGTCGGCGCCCCCGGGGCGTACGCGGCCGCCGCCGACCCACCGCCGGACCCGGCCCGGCCCGCCGTCCGGCGCGCGCTGCACTGCGCCCCGGCACTCGACCGGCCGGTGCTCGACGGACCCGCCCTCGACGGGCAGTCAGCCGAACGTCCTGTCGGGTCCGGGCCCCCGACGGGCAGACCGTCGGCGGGCGGCCCGCCGGACCGCTCCCCCGGCGCCGCCGGGGAACCGGCCGGCAACGGCCCGACCGACGGGACCACCGGCACGGTCGGCGCGGTCGGCGGCACCCTCCAGGAACGCATCCGGGCCGGCGGCCTTCCCCTGCCCGGCCAACGGGCGGCCGTCCCCGACGCCTTCGCGCTCGCCTCCGGCCTCCTCGACACCCTCCCCGCCCAGGCCCGGCCCGACGACCCCCGCGCCTCCCGCGAGGGCGGACCCGCCGGCCTGTCCTCCGCCGCCCGCCGCCGACCCGACGGCACCCTTCCCGCCGTTCCCCGGCAGCGCCAGGCCGCGGAGGGCCCGCTGGTCCAGGAGGCGACGGCCACGACCGTCGACCGGGCAGGACCCGCCCCCGAGCCCGACCGGCCGGCGGACTCCACGGCCCCTGCCGGAGCCGGCCCCGGCCGGACGCCCGCGACGGTGGCCATCGCCGACACCGCCACGGCGGCCACCTCCCATGACGGCTCCGCCACCGCGACCGCCGTCCTCGCCCCCATCGCCGCCGGGCTGCTGCTCACCGGGGCGGCCATGTGGAAGCACCGCGGGCTGCCACGCGGGCACTGAACTCGAACTCCCGCCGTCCGCCCGGAGAACGGGCGGGCCGACGCCGGGGTACGCGCGTCGCGAGGCACGGGCGGGGCGCCGCCCGGCCGAAGAGCGAAGGCCCTGGACTCGGTGCCGCCCCAGCACCGGACGGCCCCGGGTCGGTCGAGCCGCGGCGTCGGGCTGCGCGCGTCCCGGGGCTGCCGAGGCGTCTCCCGCCGCCGGGCGCGGGCCGGGACAGCGGCAGGCGGCAGCGGCAGCGGCAGCCCGCCTATTGCGCGGCCAGGTCCAGGACCAGCAACGGGAGTTCACGCCCCGGGATCGAGCCGGACGGGACGCTGCCGATCCGGGTGGCACCCATCGCGAGGTAGAACGGCTCGGCGTTCGGGTCGGAGTCGATGGTGAGCCGGCGCAGGCCGAGCTCCACGGCCAGGCCCCGGGCCTGCTCGAACAGCGCGCGACCGACGCCTCGGCCGATCGACTCCGGCTCGACGAACAGCTGGTCCAGCGACCCGGTCGGCGGGGCGCCGGAGAGCGAGACGAACCCCAGCACCCGCCCGCCGTGCTCGGCCACCACCGTGGCCGACCGCTCGATCACGCCGGCGTCCACGGTCAGCTCCGCCCGGCAGGCGGCCATGAACGCCTCGTCGTAGCCCCAGTACGCCTTGGACCGCAGGGCGATGCCGGTGAGCAGCGCGGCCTCGTCCGGCCGGGCCGGTCTGATCTCCATGGCGCCCCCTCGGGTCGGTGGCCGGACGGCAGCGCCATTGTCGGCCGCGATCCGGTCGTCCGCCAACAGATTTTGCGGCGGGCGGCGCGACGCTGCCGGGGTTCACCGCTGGAGGCGCCGGACCGCGGCCGTCAGCGGAACACCCCCGGCGGCGGTTCCGGGGACGGGGCCGCCGTGGCGTCCGTCGCCGGAACGGCTCCGGCGGCGAAGTCGGTGAGGGCGCGGCCGTGTTCGACCCGGGCGTGGGCGGAGTCCGAGGCGGCGCGGCGGGTGAGGTCGGCGACCGGGAGGGGGGTGTGGGCGGCGGCCAGGACGAGGTTGCCGAAGCGCTTGCCGCGCAGCACGGCGGGGTCGGCGATCAGGCACAGCTCGGGGAAGACCGCGCCGAGGGTGGCGACCTGGGAGCGGGCGAAGGGCAGGGCGCCGCCGTCGGCGATGTTGGCGGCGTACCAGCCGCCGGGGGCGAGGGCCCGGGCGGCGAGGGTGGTGAACTCGACGGTGGTGCAGTGGGCGGGGGTGCGGGCCCCGGAGAAGACGTCGGTGATCACCAGGTCGACGCTGTCCTCGGGGGTGCGCTCCAGCACGCTGCGGGCGTCCGCGCCGCGCACCTTGATCTGCCAGCCGCGGTCCAGGGGGAGTTCGGCGCGGACGAGTTCGGTGAGCGCGGTGTCGATCTCGGCGACCTGCTGGCGGGAGCGCGGCCGGGTCGCGGCGGTGTAGCGGGCCAGGGTGAGGGCGCCGCCGCCGAGGTGCAGGACGGTGAGCGGGCGGCCGGGCGGGGCGACCAGGTCGATCAGGTGGCCGAGCCGGCGCTGGTACTCGAAGCCGAGGTGGGTGGGGTCGGCGAGGTCGACCAGGGACTGCGGGGCGCCGTCGATCAGCAGCGACCAGGCGGCGGGGCGGTCGCGGTCGGGGCGCAGTTCGGCGAGGCCGGAGCCGACGGGGCGGCTGAGCGGGCCCTGGGCGTGGGTGCGTCCGTCCGGTCCGGTGGTGGCCGCCGGTTCCGGGCCGCGCGCGGCTCTGCTGCTTCGTCCCATACCGGCCATTATCGCCGTCGGGGTGGAACACCCACAGGTCAGGGGCGTGCCCCGGGGACCCGGCCGGAGGTTCGGGGGCCCGGCGGGATCCGCGCGGCACGCCCGCTAGAACGGGCCGAGGCCGCCTGCGGTGAGCGTGCAGGCGGCCTCGCAGAGGGCGGAGCGGAGCACCCAGGCGTCGGTGGGGCGTGCGGTGCGGCCGGCGCCGGAGGGCGGGATCACCCAGCGCGGGTCGGTGGTGGCGGGCACGAGCGCGCCCGCGGTACAGGAGCTGCCGGGCAGATGCCAGGTCTCCCAGGTGCCGGCCGGGACGAGGAAGGAGACGGTGCTGCCGTTGCGGCTCTGCAGGACGGCTCCGCAGGCGCGGCGCAGTCTCAGGATGTCGACGGCTTCCAGGCCGTGCCGCAGGGCGACGGTCACGGTGTCGCAGGCGGTGACGGAGGTCCCCTCGTCGGGGGTCGTGCGCTCGCGCCGGCGGCCGCCGCAGGGGGTGCGGCCGCCCTCGACCGGTCCCCGGCCGGCGTGCCGATCGTCGGCGGGTTCGGGGAGCAGGGCGGGAGCCGCGGCGGCGAGCACTCCCCCGCGGACGGGTCGGTACTGCGGCAGTCCGGTGGCCATCATGGGCTCTCCTGTACCTCGTCGGTCCGGAAGCACAGCCGTTGGGCGGGGCCGCCGGGCTGGGACGGGCCGGGGCGACGGCATGGGCTTTTTCCGCGTACCAGGACAACGCGGGGCCCGTACCGCAGGCCACGGGGCGCATTACAGCAAGGCATGGCATTTCATGGCGGATACCCAGCAACATCGCACCTTTTGCCCTGTGTTGACATGGAATGCCCCTTCAACCGTATGTGGCCGCCCGGTGACTCCGAGTACTCTCGGCGCCATGGCAGCCACCCCACCGGCCGAGCCGAACCGACCGTCCCCCAACCCCGTGATGCGCGCGCTGCGCGGCGACCGTTCACCCGGCGAGTTCGCCACGGCCGTCCGCAGGGCCGCCCGCGAGATCGGCGAGCACGTGTCCTGCGACGCCCGCTACGTCGGACGGGTCGAATCCGGTGAGATCCGCTGCCCCAACTACGCCTACGAGCGGGTGTTCCGGCACATGTGGCCGGACCGCACGCTCACCGACCTCGGCTTCGCCCCCCGGACCTCCGTCCGCCGCCGCCCGGTGGCCGGATCCGGCGGGTGGAGCGAACCGCCTCCGCTCCACCCGACGTTCCCGCCCCCGCCCGCCCCGCGCTCACCAATCTCCACTCAACTCCCGTACGCTGCCTCGCCGTACGCGGATCCAGCCGCTCCGGACGGGCCCCCGTGGCCGAGTCCCGGGACGGCGCCCCGGGGGCCCGATGGATCGCCCAATCTCGACGAGGAGAACGACGACGTGCGTCGCCGTACGTTCCTGGCCGGCGGCACCACCGCGCTGGCCACCGTGATCGGCATCGACCGACCCGCACCGGCCGTCGGCCGGCAGGCCGGTGCCGACGGCGCCTCCGGTGCGCTCACCTACCGAGGCGCCTTCCCCGGTGCGGAGTTCACCGCACCGTCGCTGCTCGGCGGCGAACCGCTGGTGCCCGGCCGCCCCGGGCCGGTGGCGCCGTCTCGCCGGGTCGGCGCCGCCGAGGTGTTCGGCGTCGAACAGGCCGTCCGGGAGATCCGGCTGGCCGACGACGCGCACGGCGCCGACGCCCTGTACGAGCTCGCCGGGCGGTCGCTGCGCAACGCCTACGTGTTGCTCAACGAGTGCGAGTACAGCGCCGAGACGGAGCGCCGACTCCAGGCCGGGGCGGGCGAACTCGCCATCTCCGTCGGCTGGTTGGCCCATGACTCGAACCGTCTCGCGGACGCCCGCTCGTTCTACTCCGAGGCGCTCGCCACCGCCCGGATGGCCGGGGACTCCGGCCTGGAGGCGCACGTCTTCTGCAACAGCGCCTTCCTCGCCCGGGACGCCGGCCGCCCGCGCGAGGCGCTGCGCGCCGCCCAGGCCGGGCAGGTCGCCGCCCGGGAGCTGGACTCCGAGCGGCTGCTCGCCCTGCTGACCATGCGCGAGGCCGGTGCCTGGGCCCTGCTCCAGGACCGCGCCTCCTGCGAGCGCGCCCTCGGCCGGGCGTACGCCCTGTTCGACCGGGGCCCCGGTGAGCGGGACCCGGAGTGGATGTCCTTCTTCGGCGAGGCCGAGATCGCCGGGCTCCAGTCGCAGTGCTGGTCGGCGCTCGGCGACTGGGACCGCGCCAGCGAGCAGGCCGTGCTGGCGATAACGCTCCAGGAGCCGCACTTCCTCCGCAACCGGGTGCTGTACACCGCCGAGCTGGCCCACGACCGGCTCGGCCGCGGGGACCTGGCGGGAGCGGCGCACCACGGCTCGGCCGCCGTCGCGCTGTTCGACGCCGTCGGTTCGGCCCGGATCCGGAGCATGCTCGCGGACACCGCGGGACGGCTGCGCCGACACGTCGCGGTGCCCGAGGTGCGCCGGTTCCTGACCGATTACGACCGGGCGGCGGCCGCGTAGGACCCGTACAGGACCTGGGCAGGACCCGTACAGGGCCCGGGCAGGCCTCGCACGGGCCCCCGGGGAAAGCCCCGGTCCGCCCGGCGGACCGGGAACCGGCGCGGTCGGCGCCCGCCCGGGCTCAGTGCCCGGCGGTCAGACCGTCCAGGTGGGACAGGTCGTTCCAGATCTCCACCGCCGGCGCGCCGTACTCCCAGGACAGCACGCAGAGCGCGGCCGTACCGAGCTTGAACCGCTGGGCGTACTCGGGCGGCAGCCCCAGCCAGCGGGCGGCCAGGATACGCAGCAGGTGGCCGTGCGCGAACAGGACCACGTCCCGGTCGGCGCAGTGCATCACGGTGGTGTCCGGCTCCGGGACGCCGTGCTCCTCGTTGAGGCCGGCCAGGAACGCGTCCACCCGGGCGGCCACGTCGGAGAGCTTCTCGCCGCCGGGCACCCCGTCGCGCCAGATCAGCCAGCCGGGGTGGTCGGTGGCCCGGATGTCCGCGCCGGTGCGGCCCTCGTACGCGCCGTAGTCCCACTCCATCAGCTCCGGGCGCTCCACGGCGCGGTCGCCGAAACCGGCCAGCTCGCAGGTCTCCTTCGCCCGGCCGAGCGGACTGGTGCGGACGAGCGCGTCCGGCAGCCCGTTCCAGGGGGCCTTGGCGAGACGGGCGCCGAGGGCCCGGGCCATCGCGCGGCCCTCCTCGGTCAGCGGGATGTCGGTGCGGCCGGTGTGGCGGCCGGTGGCGGACCACTCGGTCTCGCCGTGGCGGACCAGCACGATGCGGGCGGGCATGGGGGCTCCTAGCGACAGCAGGGCGGTGGCAACGGTCGGTCTCACCATTGAGCACCGGGCTCCATGATCCCCCACCCGGACGGCGGCCACGATCGCGGGGCCCGTGGCGGCGGGCGCGGCCGCACGCCGGCCGGCGCGGTCCGCCGGGGACCCGACCACGGCCGCCCCGGGTGCCGACCGGTGCCCGCCCGGCGTGTCGACCGCTGTGCCGCCCGGTCGTCCAACGGCCGGTCCGCACCGCGTTGTCGGACCCGGATGCGACACTGGGCCGCACCATGAACGTCTCGACGAACGTCCCGCCGGGCGGGCCCGCTGAGCCGCTCGCCCAGCGGCTCGCGGAGCTGCGCGGACCGGCCCCGCAACGCAGTCTGAACGCCCGCTCCCTCGCCGCGCTCGCCGCCAATCCGGGCTGCCACCGCCGCGCCGTGCTCGACGCGGCCGGGGTGGACAAGTCCGCGCTGGCGGCCCGGCTCGGCCGCCCCGCCCCCTTCGGCCAGTCCCCCTTCGCCATCGCCCGCGGCGTGATCTTCGAGTCCCGGCTGAAGGCGGACGGCTACGCCCCGCTGCTGGAGCCGCTGCGCCACCACCTGGGCCTCCCGGCGGACGACCGGGCCCCGCTCCGGGTACCGGACCTGCTGCACCGCTCCGGCCCGGCCGTACGCGCCGACCGGACGGCCCAGGCACTGGCCGCGGCCGCCGCCGACCCGGAGGCCTGGACGCTGCTCGACCACCCGATGCTGCGCCTGGCGGTGGCCGGCAGCACCGCCTACCTGGAGCCGGACGCCCTGGTGGTGCACGGCGGGCGGTGCACCGTGGTCGAGATCAAGTCCTTCCCGGTGCTGGACGGCAGCGCGGACCCGGCCAAGGTCGGCGCCGCCGCCCGGCAGGCCGCCGTGTACGTGCTGGCGCTCCAGCAGGCCGCCGCCGCGGCGGCCGGGCAGCCGCTCGCCGAGGACCCGTACACCGAGCAGCGGCTCGCGGGCAGCCCGCGCACCAGCGTGCTGCTGGTCTGCCCGAAGGACTTCGGCAACCGGCCGACCGCGGTGGCCGTGGACGTCCGCCGCGAACTGGCCACCACCCGGCGCCAGCTGAGCCGGATGACCGGCATCGGCCGGCTGCTGGAGGCACTGCCGCCGGACGCCGGCTTCGACCTGGCCGCCGACGAGGACGGCGCGCCGGCCCGGACCACCGAGCAGCTGGCCGCCTCGGTCGAGGCGGTGCCCGCCGCGTACAGCCCGGACTGCCTCTCCACCTGCGAACTCGGCTTCCACTGCCGTGCCCGGGCCCGCTGCGGCGACCGGGTCGAGCAGCTCGGCCGGGGCGTGCGCGGCGAGCTGGGCAGCATCCGGACGGTGTCCGGGGCGCTGGCCGCCGCCGGCACCAAGAGCGAGGACCTGGACGGCGCGGACGACGCCGCCGAGCGCCTGGCCTACGCGGCCGCACTGCGCGCCGAGGCGCTGGAAGCGGCGGCCGCGGCAGCCACGGCCACCGGAGCCGGCGCCCCGGGGGCCGTCGCATGAGCGGGCGCGACGCGGGAGCGGCCCCGGCCGAGAGCCGCGGGAGCACCGCCGGGCGAAGCGGGGCGGGCGCATGAGTCTGCTCACCACCCTCGCCCGGCTGGAGGCCGTCCGCAGCGGCCGGGCCGAGCCGCTGGCCACCGTCCGGCACCGGCACCTGTCCGACCGCCCGATGGTGCTGGTTCCGCTGACCGCCGCCGGCGAGTCCGGCGCGCCGCTCGCGGTGCTGCTCGGCACCGACCGGGACGCGCCGCGGCTGCACCTGGTGCCGCAGCCGCTCAACCGCACCCTGCGGTTCGACTTCCTGGCCGAGCTGGCCGCCGACCTGCTGCCCTACCTGGAGTCCTTCGCCGAGGACGTCGAGCAGATCGAGGGCTCCGAGAAGGACCCGGAGAGCGGCGAGAAGACCCAGGTGTTCCGCGAGCTGTGCGCGGACGCCCCGCAGCTGATCGTGCCGAACGGCGCGGGCGTGCACCACCTCGCCCTGATCGGCCGCTCGACCCGTTTCCGCCGCACCGCCGAGGACGCGGAGCCGGGCCCGTACCCGGCGCCGGTCCGGGTGCCGCTGCTCGGCCGCTGGCTGACCCACCTCACCGACCGCGCCCAGGTGCCCGGGTCCTCGCTGCTGCTGCCGATGACCGGCCTGCTGGCCCGGCACTGGGCGACCGGCCAGAGCCACCTGGAGGACCAGCACCTGGCGGCCCGGCTCGCCTGGCACCACCCGCCGGCCGGTCTGACCGGCGCGCAGGCGGCCGAGCTGGCCGAGTCCGCCCGGGACGACCGGGGGCAGCTGCTGCACCCGCCGGCCGGGCCGACGACCGACCCCCGCTTCGACGAGTTCGTGCTCGCCCCGGCGATCACCCGCTACGACGCCGCGGTGGGCGCCCTGCAGCACAGCATCGAGCAGCGCGACGAGGCCGCCGCCGTACGCGCCCGGGCGGCCGTGCGGGCCGCGGTGACGGCGCTGGAGGAGGCGCTGTCGACCGTCCTGCTGCCCACCTGGCGGGACGTCTGGCAGGGCCTGGACCTGCTGCGGGCCCTGCCGCCGGCCGGTCACCTGGAGGAGCGCTGGACCGGCGACCGCTGGTCCTACACCGGACACCGGGACCGGCTGGCGGCCGGCGAGCCGCCGCAGCCCCGGCAGGACGACGCCGTCACCGCGGCCCGCAAGCTCGCCCAGCGCGAGCGCGAGCAGGCCCGGCTCGACGTCCAGGAGGCGCTGGACGACCCGCTGGCGATGGCCGAGCACCGGCTGGCCGGCGAGGCGTTCAGCGGCGTGGTCACGGAGGTGGTGCCGGACTGGGACACCACCGGCCGCTCCCCCAAGCCGCGCCCGCTGGTCACCCTGCGCACCGCCGACCGTCCGCACGCGGACCTCGGCCGGGAGGTGCACCGCGTGCACGGCGCGTCCGCGCAGAAGGCGGAGATCGTCGCGGTGGACACCGCCGGGGGCACCCTCACCCTGCGGGTGCTCTCCGGCATGGGCCGCCGGAAGGAGCCGGAGCCGGGCAGCCTGCCCGAGCCCGGCGAGTCGGTCACCTTCACCCTGTTCGAGCTGACGGTGCGCCAGTCCGCGCCGCTGCCCGAGCCGGACGACACCCCCTGGACCCACGGCGGCCCGCCCGGCGCCGCGCCCGTACCCGCCCCGTCCGCCCCGTCCGTCTCCGAGGAGTGGGAGTGAGCCGTCCGATGACCCCCGAGCAGGCCCCGGGCGAGGCCGCCGACGCCGCGGTGGCCCGGATCCTGGCGGCCACCGTCCGGCCGCCGGCCGGCGCCCCGCGCGGCGTGGTGGTGGACTCCCCGCCCGGCGCCGGGAAGTCGACACTCGTGGTGCGGGCCGCGCGCGAGCTGGTCGAGGCCGGCGAGCGGCTGATGATCGTCGCCCAGACCAACGGCCAGGTGGACGACCTGGTCGGCCGGCTGGCCGGGAAGGCGCCGGAGCTGACGATCGGGCGCCTTCACGCCGCGGACTCCCGGCCCGGCCCGGAGGTGCTGAAGCACGCCAACGTGACGCCCTCCGACAAGGTCGCCGACCTGGTCGAGCACGACGTGGTGATCTCCACCTCGGCCAAGTGGCAGTGGGTGCGGGCCGAGGCCCCGTGGCGGCACGCGATCGTCGACGAGGCGTACCAGATGCGCTCGGACGCCCTGCTCGCGGTGGCCCGGCTGTTCGAGCGGGCGCTGTTCGTCGGCGACCCGGGCCAGCTGGACCCGTTCACCGTGGTCGGCACCGAGCAGTGGGCCGGGCTGTCGTACGACCCGTCCGGCAGCGCGGTGGTCACCATGCTGGCGCACAACCCGGAGATCGAGCCGCACCGGCTGCCGGTCTCCTGGCGACTGCCCGCCAGCGCCGCGCCGCTGATCTCGCGGGCCTTCTACCCGTACACGCCGTTCCGTTCCGGCACCGGCCCGGACGACCGCCGGCTGACGGCCTCCGTGCGCCCGGACGGCTCGGCCCTGGACGCGGTGATCGACCGGGCCGCCGAGCACGGCTGGGCCCTGCTGGAGCTGCCCGCCCGGCACACCGTACGGACCGACCCGCAGGCCGTGGCGGCCGTCGCGGCCACCGTCCGCCGGCTGCTGGAGCGGGGGCTGACCGCCCGCTCCGAGCAGGGCGAGACCCCGCTCACCGCGGACCGGGTCGCCGTCGGCACCGCCCACCGGGACCAGGCGGCGGCCGTGCGCGCGGCGCTGCTCAAGGCGGGCGTGCCGGTGGACGGCGCGGCCGGTCCGGCCGTCACGGTGGACACCGCCAACCGCCTCCAGGGCCGCGAGTACGACGTCACCGTGGTGCTGCACCCGCTCTCCGGGCGCCCCGACGCGACCGCCTTCCACCTGGAGACCGGCCGGCTCTGCGTACTCGCCTCCCGGCACCGGCACGCCTGCATCGTGGTGGCCCGGGCCGGGATCGCCGAGCTGCTGGACGAGCACCCCGCGACCGAGCCGGTGCAGCTGGGCGTGCCGGTGACCTTTCCGGACGGCTGGGAGGCCAACCACCAGGTGCTGCACCACCTGAACGGCCACCGGGTCCACCTGAGGTAGCCGCCGGTGTCAGTCCTCGGTCTCGCAGACCGCGAACGCCACCACCGGGCCCCGCTCCGTCTGTACGCTCCACCCGCGCCCGTCGGCGGTGGGGCCGGTGGCGCGCACCGGGCCGTCCGCGTCCGGCTGGAGCCGGTAGCCGCCGCCGGTCAGGTGGGTGCCGGACGGGCAGGTCGCCGTCGAGACGCCGTCCGCGCCGCTCGGCTCCCCGGTGACCACCAGCGCCGTCTCGGCGGCCGCGGCGGGCGGGGCGACGGCGGCCGCGAGCAGCGCGCCCGGCAGGGGCAGGACGGACAGGGCGAGGGCCGTGAGGCCTCTTCTCAGACGCATGGGGGTTCCCTCCAGCTCGGTCGGACGACCGGGTACACCGGGACAACCGGTTCGCACGCGATCCGGAAGCGCGGCGCGGGAGGCGCACGCCCGGCGCGAGCCGGGGAATAGCGCTCGCGTGCGCACCGTTCCGCTACCGGCCACCGCCGCGAGACAATGGACGGCGGCCACGACCGGGCGGCGCGGCCCGGAGCAGGTTCCTTCCACCCCACCCGAGACCCGGAGGTGTCCGTCCATGCCCGACTCCCCAGAGTCGTCCGAGCCCACCAGGCGCCTGCGTCCGGTGCAGCTGCTGTTCGAACCGCAGTCCGCCGAACCCGAGCCGGAACGATTCTTCGACCTGGAGTCGATCGAGGACCCGGCGGAACTGCTGCGCCGCTCCACGGAACTGGCCCTGGCCTTCCGGGCCGCCGCCGAGCGGGCCACGGACTTCCAGGCGGTCGCCGCCGCGCAGCTCGCCGACCCGCGCCGGTTCGACGCGCTGTCCGACGCCGAGGTCGCCCGGCGGGCGGACTGGACCCCGGACTACGCCGCCAAGATGATCGAGTACGGCCGCACCCTGCTCCAGCCGCGCCGGCACGAGGACTGAGCCCCGCGCCCGTCCGCCGGACACGGGCCGCTGGCATATGCGCGGCGGGGAAGGGTACGCCGTCCCCCGCCGCGCTGTCCGGCGAACCGCGCTTTCCGTCCCGGCGCGGGCGGGCGCCGCGCAGGCTGCTCCCCGTGGAGATCTGGACACAGCAGTCGGTGACGCAGCAGTCGGTGACGTACCCGTCAGCGACATACCCGTCGGTGATGCACCCGTCGGTGGAGTACGTCGGCGCGGCCGGAGAGGCCTGGCTCGCCTCCGCCAGCGAGTACCCGCGCAGCATGCGCGCCCTGTGGGAGAGCCGCCCCTGGGCGCCGTCGGTGCTGCCCTGCGGGCGCGCCTTCGACGTGATCAGCATGCCGGCGCTGTTCGGCCGCCGGGTGCTGGACGAGCTGTGGGCCTCCGGACCGGGCTGCGGGCCGGTGGCCGTCCACCGGGGGCGGATGCTGCTGTTCGTCCAGCCGGGCGCGGCACCGCGGCTGCGCCGGCTGCTGGCCTGGGAGGAGTGGGCCCGGGACGTGCCGCCGCTGCTGTGCCACGGCAGGGGCGACGCGGTGACCGTGCCGCCCCTGCAGCGGATGGTGAACAGCCCGGACTCCCCCGGGCAGGGCGCCGGCCGGTGGATCGTCGCACCCGAACAGCGCAGTCCCCGGCTGCCCGGCGCCGCGGTGGTGCTCTGGGCCTGCGTACGGGCGGCGCGCGAGCCGGTTCCCGCCGGGGCGCCCGTCGTGACCGGAGGGTGAACGCGGGGCGGCCGGTATTCGATTTTGGCTCGGCCGCACGGCGCTGCTAGAGTCTTCTCTGTCAGCAGGCGCCGCTAGCTCAGTTGGTTAGAGCAGCTGACTCTTAATCAGCGGGTCCGGGGTTCGAGTCCCTGGCGGCGCACAGACAGCCGGAA
>NZ_JBSHAP010000191.1:0-13155 GCF_053611565.1 Kitasatospora sp. NPDC054795 | reverse complement strand
TGCCCCCCGGCCGGGGGGGGGGCGGGGGGGGGGGGGGGCCCGGGGCCGGCCGGGGCCGGGGCCGGGGTGGGGCCCGCCCACCGGGGGGGGGGGCGGGCCCCCACTGCCGCGTTCTCGTCGGCGAGCGGCTCAGAGAGTGCGGTTGCGGCCCGCGCCCCAGCCGGCCGCGCCGACCACCAGGACCAGCACCAGCATCAGCACCAGCGGGGTCTCCCAGCCGCCGGTCAGCTGGCGCAGCGCACCCGCGCCGACCGGGCCCGCCGCCGCGACCAGATAGCCGATCGCCTGCGACATCCCGCCCAGCTGGGCGGCACCGGCCGCGGTACGGGTGCGCAGCACGATGAACGCCAGGCCCAGGCCCAGCGAACCGCCCTGGGCCACGCCCAGGATGGTCGCCGACACCCACGCGGCGGAGACCGGCGCGACCAGCAGCATCGCGATGCCCAGCCCGTTCAGGGCCACCATGGTCAGCGCCAGCCCGCGCTGGCTGGTCATCCGGCCGGCCATCAGCGGCACCAGGAAGGCGCCCGCCACCTGCACCAGGTTGGAGAAGGCGAAGACCAGACCGGCCTGGCCGCGGTCCATGCCGTGGTCGGCCAGAATGGTCGGCATCCAGGCGACCAGGGTGTACACCAGCAGCGACGAGATGCCCATGAAGAGGCTGATCTGCCAGGCCAGCGGGGACTTCCAGATGCCCTCGATCGGCTTGGCCGGCGCGGCGGCCGCGGCCACCGCCCCCTGCCGCTCCTGACGCGAGCGCAGCACCTGCGGCAGCCAGGCCACCGCCGCGATCAGCGCGAGCAGCGACCAGGCGCCCAGCGAGGCCCGCCAGCCGCCGCCCAGCGCGTGCTCCAGCGGGACGGAGGTGCCGGCCGCGAGGGTGGCGCCGACCAGCATGGTGGTCGAATAGACACCGGTCATGGTGGCCGCGCGGTCCGGGAACTCGCGCTTCACCAGGCCCGGCATCGACACGTTCAGCACCGCGATGGCCACGCCGATCACCACGCAGCCCGCGTACAGGGCCGCCACCGAGGGCAGCACCCGCAGCAGCACGCCCGCGCCGAGCACCAGCACCGCGCCGAGCACCACCCGCTCGGCGCCGAAGCGGCGGGTCAGCCGCGGCGTGAGCGGGGCGCCGACGCCCTGGAACAGCACCGGGACGGTGGTGATCAGCCCGCTCGCGGTGGCGGACAGGCCGAAGGTCCGCTGGATCTCGCCGACCATCGGGGAGACCGCCGCCAGGCAGGCGCGCATGTTCAGCGCGACCAGCAGGATGCCGGTCAGCAGCAGGAGCGGATGAGCCGCCCGGGCGCGGAGGGGGAGCGGGACGGACGTGGTGACAACCGGCTGCTGGGCACGGGTGACGGCCATGGATGTGCTGTTCTTTCGTGAAGGTGCGTGGATGCGGACGGCGGGAGGGAGGCTCGCGCCGTCCTACTTCCGCGCCGCGATGGCCGCGAGCAGCTGCTCGACGGCCGCGGTCGGGCCGGCGAGCAGCGCACGACACGCCGCCTCGGCCCGGTCCGGGTCACCGCTCTCGATCGCGTCGACCAGCGCCTCGTGGGTCGCGACGACCGCCTCGGGCATGTCGTGGTCGCCGAAGGCGGAGGTCATCGCCTCCCGTACGGAGGCGCCGAAGTAGCGGTACACCTCGGCCAGCGCGGGGTTGTGCGCGGCCTCGACGACGGCGGTGTGGAACTCCAGGTCGTGCTCGACGGTGGCCTCGCGGCTCGCCCGCTCGGGGTGCGCCGCGAACACCTCGGCCTCACGGGCCAGCGCGGCGCGCATCCGCCGGACGTCCTCGGGGGTGTGCCGCAGCGCGGCCAGCCGGGCGCCCTCGGTCTCCAGCGCCGCGCGGACCTCCAGAACGTCCCGGATGCCCGAGCGCTGGACGCCGCGCAGCACGGACGCCGGGTCGCTGGTGGAGCGGACGAACGTCCCCTCGCCCTGCCGGGAGACCAGCATCCCGGCGTGCACCAGCACCCGGATGGCCTCCCGCACGGTGTTCCGGCCGACGGCCAGCTGCTCGGCCAGCTCGTGCTCGGTGGGGATCCGTGAGCCCACCGGCCACGCCCCACCCGCCAGCTGCGCCCGCAACTGCTCGATCGCGGTGTCCACCAGGGAGCGCCGCCCGGCCGCCTGCAAACCGCCGCTCATGCCGGACCTCCCTTTCCACCGCACATGTCATCACCGGTCGTCGGTCATCCTACAACCGCTTGCCCGGTCATCCTACAACCCTCCCCTGACCAGCCCATGAACCCTGGGTGCACCCCCGGATACGGTTCCCGCGCCGTCGGCGGGGCGGGGACCTGTGCGCGGGGCAGGAGGTCGCTGCCGTGGCCCGGGTGCCTCCCCGCCGGAGGCGTCAGCGATGCGGGTAGAGGCGCTCCAGGACCGCGGCGACGCCGTCCTCGTCATTGCTGGTGGTGACGGCGTCCGCGACGGCGAGGAGTTCCTCGTGGGCGTTGGCCATGGCGACGCCGTGGGCGGCCCAGCCGAACATCGGGACGTCGTTGGGCATGTCGCCGAAGGCGACGGTGTCGGCGGCGCGGACGCCCAGGCGGCGGGCGGCGACGGCCAGGCCGGTGGCCTTGGACAGGCCGAGCGGGAGCAGTTCGACGACGCCGGCGCCGGCCATCACCACGCCGACCAGGTCGCCGGCCGCGCGCCGGGCGGCGTCGGCGAGGGCGTCGTCGGTGAGGGCGTGGTGCTGGATGTAGAGCTTGCTGAGCGGGGCGTCGAACAGCCCGCCGCGATCGACCCGGACGACCGGCAGGTCGGAGCCGATCAGCAGCTCGTAGCCGGGGCCGGCCAGCACCTGGCCGTCGAGGCCGTCCTGGTTGGCGGCGATGGCCAGCGGGCCGGTCTCGGTCTCGATCTTCTCGATCGCGAGCGCGGCGAGCCGCCGGTCCAGGGTGAGCGAGGTGAGCAGCTTGTGCGCGCCGGCGTCGTACACCTGGGCGCCCTGTCCGCAGACCGCTATCCCGGTGTAGCCGATCTCGTCGAAGACCGGGCGGGCCCAGACGGCCGAGCGCCCGGTGACGATGATGTGCAGCGCGCCCGCGCCGGTGGCCGCGGCCAGGGCGGCGCGGGTGCGCTCGGAAACGGTCTCCCCGCTGGTGAGCAGGGTCCCGTCGAGGTCGGTGGCGACCAGCCGGTAGGGCAGGCCGCCACCGCCGGGGGAGGCGAGGCTGGGGCTGATGGTGCTCATGGGCCTTACGTCTCCCGGGAGTTGCGGGTGGTGCTGGGTGGTGCTGGCCGGGTTACTTGACCGGTTCGAGGACGGTCCGCCCGCCGAGGTACGGCCGCAGCGCCTCGGGCAGGACGACCGAGCCGTCGGCCTGCTGGTGGTTCTCCAGGATCGCCACGATGGTGCGCGGGACGGCGACCAGGGTGCCGTTCAGGGTGGCGAGCGGGCGGGTCTTGCCCTCCTCGCGCATCCGGATCGCCAGCCGGCGGGCCTGGTACTCGGTGGTGTTGGAGGTCGAGGTGACCTCGCGGTACTTGCCCTGGGTGGGGATCCACGCCTCGATGTCGAACTTGCGCGCGGCCGAGGCGCCGAGGTCGCCGGAGGCGACGTCGATCACCCGGTACGGCAGCTCCAGCGCGTTGAGGAAGTCCTTCTCCCACTGGAGCAGGCGGCGGTGCTCGTTCTCCGCGTCCTCGGGGGTGGTGAAGACGAACATCTCCACCTTCTCGAACTGGTGGACGCGGATGATGCCGCGGGTGTCCTTGCCGTAGGTGCCGGCCTCGCGGCGGAAGCAGGACGAGTAGCCGGCGTAGCGCAGCGGCAGCTTGTCGGCGTCGAGGATCTCGTCCATGTGGTACGCGGCGAGCGGGACCTCGCTGGTGCCGACCAGGTACCGGTCGTCCTCGGCGAGGTGGTACACGTTCTCGGCGGCCTGGCCGAGGAAGCCGGTGCCGTCCATGGCGGCCGGGCGGACCAGGGCCGGGGTGATCATCGGGGTGAAGCCGGCCGCGGTGGCCTGGGCGATCGCCATGTTGACCAGGGCGAGCTCCAGCAGCGCGCCGGGGCCGGTCAGGTAGTAGGAGCGGGCACCGGCGACCTTGGCGCCGCGCTCGGTGTCGATCGCGCCGAGGATCTGGCCGAGCTCGACGTGGTCGCGGGGCTCGAAGCCCTCGGCGGCGAAGTCGCGCGGGGTGCCGATCTCCTCGAGGGTGACGAAGTCCTCCTCGCCGCCGACCGGGGCGGCCGGGTCGATGAGGTTCGCCAGCGAGCGGAGCAGGCGGTCGGCCTCCTCCTTGGCCGCGCCCTGTTCGGCGTCGGCGGCCTTGACCTCGGCGGCCAGGTCCTTGGTGCGCTGCAGCAGGGCGGCCTTCTCGTCGCCCTTGGCCTGGGCGACCTGCTTGCCGAGCACCCGCTGTTCGTTGCGCAGTTCGTCGAAGCGGCTGCCCGAGGACCGGCGCCGCTCGTCGGCGGAGAGGAGGGCGTCGACCAGGTCGACGTCCTCGCCACGGACGCGCTGCGAGGCGCGCACTCGGTCAGGGTCCTCACGGAGCAGGCGAAGGTCAATCACAGGCCCAAGCGTACCGGGCGACCGTTCCTCCACCAGTACGGCATTTCCCCTGGGGATAACTCGCCCGATCCTGTGGATAACTTCTGTGGGGAACGCTCCGCCGTCGGGTTATCCACAGGCTCGACCCTTGGCCTGTGGATCCAAGGGGAGGATGGTCCTCCGCGTGAACGAACCAGGGAATTGAGGTTTCAAACCTCAATCAACCTTCCCGAGTGAGGGAATTGAAGCACTCGGACGGGTGATTTGCTGGCAACCGGGTGACTCTGGTCCGATTGGTCATCTCTGCGACGCAAACCGATGGTCCGACCAGTTCTGGGCAATGGCTATACCGGTTTGTCGACTCTCCCCCGGCCTGTGGATAACTCGGGGCTGTGGACAGCGAGGAGCCCTGTGGACAGCGGCCCCCGGCCCCGGGCCCCCTGTGGACGACGGACGGGGCCGTCCGCCCCGCCCGGTCGACCCGATCCAAAACAGTCGGAAAAGGTCGGAAAGACGAAAGATGCAATCAGGGTGTCCGGACGGCCGCGGAGGCCGCGGATGCCCTGCGGGCCTCAGATGTTCCCGCGGCCGTCGAGGGCTCGGGAGAGCCAGTCCGCCGCCGAGGAGAAATCCTCGTCCGAGGTCCCCGGCCGCCGGTGGGTGGACTCCTGCCGGTCGGCGCGCGGATAGGAGCCCAGGTACCGCACCTGCGGGCAGATCCGCTTGAGCCCCATCATCGCCTCGCCGACCCGGCGCTCGGACAGGTGGCCCTCGCAGTCGATCAGGAAGCAGTAGCTGCCCATGCCCTCGCCGGTCGGGCGGGACTCGATCCGCATCAGGTTGACCCCGCGCACCGCGAACTCCTGGAGCAGCTCCAGCAGCGCACCCGGGTGGTCGTCCGGCAGCCAGACCACCATCGAGGTCTTGTCCGCGCCGGTCGGCGAGGAGACCCGGCCCGGACGGCCGACCAGCACGAACCGGGTGGCCGCGCTCTTGGCGTCCGCGATCTCCTTGACCAGCGGCTCCAGCCCGTAGATCGGTGCCGCGAACTCCCCGGCGAACGCGCCGTCGTAGCGGCCCTCGGAGACCAGCCGGGCGCCGTCCGCGTTGGAGGCGGCCGACTCCCACTTCGCCTCCGGCAGGTTGGCCGCCAGCCAGCGCCGCACCTGCGGCTGGGCCACCGGGTGGCTGGTCACCGTCTTGATCCCGGACAGCTCGGTGCCCGGTCGCACCAGCAGCGCGAAGGTGATCGGCAGCAGCACCTCACGGTAGATCATCAGCGGTGCGCCGGAGGCGAGTTCGTCGTTGGTCGCGGTGACCGCGCCCTCCACCGAGTTCTCGATCGGGACGAACGCCCCGGACGCCTCCCCGCCGCGCACCGCGTCCAGTGCCAGCGCCACCGAGGACAGCGGCACCAGCTCCCGGGTCGCCGCCTCGGGCAGGGTGTGCAGGGCCGCCTCGGTGAACGTGCCGGCCGGTCCGAGGTAGGTGTAGCGGGTGGCCGACATGATGCCTCCGTGGGAATCTCGGTGCTGCGCGGGCGGAGTGTGCCGAAGCAGTCACCCTAACGACTCCGCGGCTCCGGCAGGAAAGCGTTCCACCGACCGGAACCGCGGCGGTGCGTCCCGGTGAATCCGGGGGAACTACCCCTCCAACAACTGCTGTCCGAGGTAGCCTCCGGGCGGCGGGCCCGGTGGCAGCGCGTACAGGCCACTGGCCTCGTGCCGCAGGAAGCGGGAGAGACCGTCGCCCCGGGAGAGCTTGCGCTGCACCGGGGTGAAGCCCTTGCGCGGGTCGGCCTGGAAGGCGAGGAAGAGCAGCCCGGCGTCCGGGGAGCCGTCCGGCAGCAGCCCGTCGTGGTACGAGAAGCCGCGGCGCAGCATCGCCGCCCCGCCGTTGGCCGCCGGGGCGGCGACCCGGACGTGCGCGTCGGCGGGGATCGCCAGGGTGCCGTCCGGGCCCTGCGCGGCGAGGTCGACCGGGGACCGCTCGCCGGCCCCGGCGGGTGCGCCGAGCGGGGCGCCGTCCGACTTGCGCCGACCGATCACCCGCTCCTGCCGGTCCACCGGAAGCGCCTCCCAGTGGTCCAGCAGCATCCGGATCCGCCGGAACACCAGGTATGAGCCACCGGCCAGCCAGCCCGGCCGGTCGCCGCCGGCGGCGCAGAACACCGTGGCGGCGAAGCCCTCCTCGTCCGGCCGGGGGTTGTTGGTGCCGTCGATCTGACCCATCAGATTGCGTCCGGTCACCGGCCGCGCGGCGGCGCCGGGGGTGCGGGCGAAGCCGGCCGACTGCCAGCGCAGCGTCGCCGTCCCGGCCGCGAGCCGCTGCAGCACCCGCAGGGCGTGCACGGCGACCAGGGCGTCGTCCGCGCCGATCTGGACGAACAGGTCGCCGTCGCCGCGGGCCGGGTCGAGCGCGTCGCCGGGGAAGGCGGGCAGCGGTTCGAGCCCGGGCGGTCGGCGGTCGGCCAGCCCGGCCTTGTCGAACAGGGCGGCGCCGAAGCCGACCGTGACGGTGAGCGAGCAGGGCCCGGCGTCCAGCGCGACCTGGTCGTCGAACTCTTCGGCGGGCTCGCCCGCGGTCAGCCGCTCGGCCGCCTTCGTCCAGCGCTGCAGCAGGGTGCGCAGCCCGTCCCGGCCGACGCCCACGGCCAGGTCGAAGGCGGCGAGCTGGACCCTGGCCTGCGCCGGGTCGGTGATCCCGGCCTGGTGCTCGCCGCGGAACGGCACCCGGGCGGAGCCGAGCGTCCCGCCGGACGGGCCCGCCGCGCCCGCCGTCCCACCCGGCCGGCCGTCCAGGGCGACGGCCCCGGCGACGCCCGCGCCGGCACCGGCCAGCAGTCCGGCCCCGGCGGTGCCGAGCAGCGCCCGCCGGGTGAAGCCCGCGGGCCCCGCCGGATCCGACCCGTGGTCCGCCGGGCCGGGCTCCGCCGCGACGTGCTCCGTGGATGTGTCCGTCATCCCGCTCACCCGATCCTGAACTGCTGGGTCGGGGTGGTCTGGTCGATGTCGGAGGAGCGGATCTGCACCGACACCACCCAGTTGCCCGCCAGCGGGAGCTGCGCGGTGCCGGTCCAGTGGCCGGTGCCCGCCGGGGTGAGCGCGACCGGCAGCGGGCCGAGGTCGCGGTCCGGCAGGGTGAAGGCGAGCTCCACCTCGGGGACGTCCACCGGCTGCCCGTCCGTGCCCGCGAGCGCGAGCGTCACCTCGTTCGGCCCGGTCCGGGCGGGGTTGAGGGTGACGGTCGCGGTGCCCTTGGCGTTCGGCGTCCGGCCCTTGGTGTCGTACGGGAGCTTGAGCTCGACGGTGCGGCCCGGCTCGGTCTGCGGCGCCACCGGGGCCCCGCCGGCCGCCGGAGCGGCGGCCGCCCCGGCCTTGAGCTCGCCCGCGACCCGTCCGGGCGGGGAGTTGGTGAGCATCGTGGTGACCACCAGCACCGCCACCGCGACCAGCGCCTCGACCAGCACCGAGCGGCGCAGCCCGGCCCGGGTCGGGGTCAGCCCCCGGTCGCGTCCGGCGCTCCGCAGGGCGGCCCGCTGGCGCTCCAGCTGCGCCTGCCGGACCGGGTCCTCGCTGTGCGCCGCCACGGCGACCGGTTCCGGCAGTTCGGCCGGTGCGACCTCCACCGACTCGGCCGGGGCCGAGCGCAGCCGGGCCAGCCAGGAGCGGGAGATCCAGGCGACGCCGAGCATCGCGACCACGCAGCCGCTCTTCACCAGCAGCAGCCGCCCGTACTCGGTGCCGGTCAGCGCGCCCCAGCTGCCCAGGCCCCGCCAGGACTGGTAGATCCCGGTGACGGCCAGCACGGCCACCGAGCCGAAGGCGATCCTGGAGAAACGGTCCACCACCTCGGCGCCGACGCCCTCGCGCAGCGCGACCAGCAGCGCGGCCAGCCCGCCCAGCCAGAGCGCCATGGCGAGCAGGTGCAGGATGCCGAGCGGCAGCGCCAGCCAGACCTGGATGCCCACCGAGGCGTGGTCGGCGCCGACCCAGGTCGCCGCGAGGGCGACCGCCAGCACCAGCCCGGCCACGCCGAGCCCGAGCCGGACCTCGCGCTGCGGCCGTTCGGCGGCCCGCCGCTCCAGCTCGCGCAGCTCGGCGTCCTCGGCGTCCTCGGCGTCCTCCTCGGACACCGCGAGACCGGCGGGGCCGTCGGCGTCCTCGGAGCCGTTGGAGCCCTCGGAGCCGTCCTCGTCCCGCGGCTTCGGGACGACCGGCCGCGGCGGCTGCCCCAGCTGCCCGACCAGCAGCGACAGGAACACCCCGCCCGCCGCGAGCAGCAGCAGCCGGGCGGCCAGCGCGGTGCCGATCCGCTCGTCCAGCGTGGCGCGCATCAGCGACAGGTCGAAGGCCTGCCCGACCCCCGAGCCGCGCTCGTACGGGCCGCGCAGCATCAGCACGGCGACGGTGGAGACCAGCAGCGCCGTCCAGCCGGTCATCAGCAGCCGCTGCACCCGGCGCCGGGCGGTGCCGGCCGGCCAGCAGATCAGGACGAAGGCGGCGACGCCGACCAGCAGCGCGAACGCGGTGTACGCGACGGTGCGCCCGGTGCCGTACAGGAAGGCGACCAGGCCGTCGGCCTCCGCGCCCTGCAGCGCGGTCGCCGACACCGAGGTGTCCGAGGGCGCGCCGATGGAGAAGGTGAACGCCCCGCCGACCGGGTGCGAGTCGTCCGAGACCGCCCGCCAGGCCACCGTGTACGTGCCGTTGGCGAGCCCGCCGCGCAGCCCGACCCGGGCGGTGTTGCCCTTGCCGTCGGCGTGCGCCGGGTTGCCGGTGTCCACGGCCTGGCCGGCCGGGTCGAGCACCCGGACGGAGTCGCCGGAGAGCGAGACGGACTCGCTGAAGGTCAGCGTCACCGCCTGCGGGGCGGTGGCGACGACCGAGTTCTGCCGCGGGTCGGTGGAATCCAGAGTGGCGTGCGCGGAGGCCGGACCGGCGCCCGCGAGCATCAGCGCGAGCAGCGCGCCGAGCACTCCGAGCACCCCGGCGATCCGGCGGTGGGTGGCCTTCTCCAGGCCGGCCGACTGCATGGTGGCGGTCCCCTTAACTCTGGCTGGGCCGGTAGGTGAGCTCCTTGACCGGAACCTTGACGGAGATGGTGCCGGACTTGGCGAAGGTGAGGTCGAGCTCCAGCTCGTCGCCGAGGGCCGGGGTCTTCTGCCATCCCATGATCATGAGGTGGTTGCCGCCCCGGGTGAGCTGCAGGGTGCCGTGCGCGGGGACGTCGAGACTGTCCACCTGCTCCATGGTCGACGCGGTCGAGCGGTGCATGGTGACCGACCCGGCGGTCGGGCTGGTCACCTTGAGCAGCTCGTCCTGCCCGCCGTCGTTGCGGACGGTCAGGTAGCCGGCCGCCATGCCGCCGGCCGGGGGCAGCGGGATGTAGGAGTCGGCGACGCTGAGCCTGGCCGGGCCGCCGGCGGCACCGTCCTGCCCGCCCGTGCCGCCGCCCGTCCCGCAGGCGGCCAGGATGGCGCCGCCGCCCAGGGCCGTCGCGACGACGGCACCGAGCAGGGCGGTGCGGCGGAAGCGGCCGGTTCCGGTCTGCACCGAGGTCACGCCGCGACCCCCTTGGCGAGCAGCGGCAGGTCGTGCTCGTAGGTCTTCTCCTCGGTGCCGCTCATGTAGAGCACGTGCGCCTTGTCGTCCGAGGGGAGGAAGGCCAGCACCTGCGCGCCGTGGGTGGAGGTGACCGTGCCGTCCCCGTTGACCACCGGGTCCTCGATCATGATGCCGAGCGACTTGGCCGCGGTCTTCACCTTGGCCAGGTCCCCGGTGAGGCCTATGAAGTCGCTGCCCATCGAGTCCAGCCAGGTGCGCAGCACCTGGGGGGTGTCGCGCTGCGGGTCGGTGGAGACGAAGACGACGTTGACCTTCTGCCGGTCCACCTCGGGCAGCGCCTTCATCGCGACGCCGATGTCGCCCATGGTGGTCGGGCAGACGTCCGGGCAGCTGGTGTAGCCGAAGAACAGCAGGGTGGCCTTGCCGTTGGTCTGCTGCCGCAGGTCGAAGGGCCGGCCGGAGGTGTCGGTCAGCTGGAGGTCCGGCTTCTCGAAGTTCTTGGCGAGCTTGGTGCCCTGGTACGGGGTGTCCTCCTTCTGCCGGGTGACCTTGGCGACGGTGGAGTCGCCGCCGGAGGAGCCGCAGGCGGAGAGGGTCAGGGCGGCGGCCAGCGCCAGGGCGGCCGCGCCGGCCAGGCGGGTGGTGCGGGTGGTGCGGGGCATGCGAGTTCCGATCGTGCGCGGTGGGCCGCCGGCGGGGCCGCACCCGTCCTGCGGGTGCGGCGCCGCCGGCGCGGGGGTCAGGAGGCGGAGCCGCCGTTCTTGCGGCGCAGGCCGAGCACGCCGACGGCGGTGCCGATCACACCGACCACGATGCCGACCACGCCCAGGGTGCGGGCGGTGGAGTCGCTGGACTTGGCGTCGCCGGCGGAGGCGGCGTGGTCGGAGCTGTCCCCGTGGGCGCCCGCGGCCGGGGACGCGGTGACGCCGTGGCCATCGCCCTCGGCGGCCTTGGTGAGCTTCAGGACGGGGGCGGGCTTGGCCGGCTCGGGCTGGCCGTCCTTGGACTCGTCGATCCAGCGGGCGATGTCGCCGTTGTCGTAGGTCTGGAGGGTCTTGAAGACCAGGCTGTCGGTGTCGGTCGGCAGCGGGCCGAGCGAGACCCGGAACTCCTGGAACTGGCCGGGGGCGATCTTGGTGCCGGCGTCGGCGGTCCAGGTGATCTTGGAGACGGCCTCGGTGACGTCGTTGCCGTGCACCTTGATCGGCTTGTCGAGCTTGGCCTTCTCGACCGCGGCGGTCCAGCCCGGCAGCGGCAGGGTCCGGACCGAGGCCAGCGGGTGGTCCAGCGGGAGGTTGACCTCCAGCTTCACCGTGCCCGCGGTGTCGCTCTCGTTCGGCACCCGGAAGTCGACGGCCGTGTAGCCGCCCTGGGCGGCCGCGCCCGGGTTCACGGTGACGTGCGCGAAGGCGGGGCCGGCCAGCGCCACCACGGAGGCGGCGGCGGTGAGGGCGACGGCGGCGAGACGACGGGTGGGAAGGGAACGCATGATGCGGGTCTCCGATCGGAGCTCGGCGGCAGCCGGTACCGGGCGACGGACACGATCCGTACCGCGGGGGCCGCGCGTGGGGAGGTGGGGGCAGAGCCTCGGGCCGCCCCGGTGGTCGGGGGAACGGCCGGACGGTGCGCACACCGGCACCCGACGCGGCCGCAGGGCCGCCGGGAGACGCCGGTCAGTACGCGAGGGCCCCGCACGGCGGACCGCGCCGCACCACGCTGTGCCGCAGTACCGCACCCGTCGGGAACAGGCTCTCCCCGCCCCGGGCACCGAACCGGCGGGCCGGGCCCGCCACGCCGAACAGACCGCGCAGCAGCGCGGCCACCAGCGCGAACGCCGTGCGCAACGGCGCCGCCCAGTGCTCCCGGGCCGCCGTGGCAGCCACCCGCAGCAGTCGCCACAGCGCCGCCTCGCCGCGCCGCAGCCACCAGCCCGCGACCAGCGCGGCACCCAGGTGCCCGGCCAGCATCGACGGCGTCATGCCGAGGACACCGGCCTGCCACCAGGGCGCGGCGGCGAACGCGTGCGGATCCAGGCCGGCGGAGGTGACCAGCTGCTCCGCGGACGGGCCGCCGGACAGGCCGAGCAGCGTGCCGGGGCGCGCCTCGTTGCAGATCAGCCGACCGGCCACCTGCGGCACGGTCAGCGGACCGGGGCCGCCGTGGTGCATGCCCGGCATGGAGCCGTTGAAGCCGTTGAAGCCGTGGAAGAGACAGTGCAGCGCGAGCTGCCCGGCCCCCAGCGCCCCGGCGATGCCCGCCAGCGAACGCTCCCGCCCGCCGCAGACCGCCGCGAACGCCAGCACCGCGGCGAAACCCAGCGCCAACGCGGTCGGCGGCACGTTCCCGCCCCCCGCCAGGGCGTGCCCGGCGGCCGCTATCAGGGTGCAGACCAGCGCGAACGGGACCGCCCGGGCAAGCCGCAGGTCCCAGGCGGCGGACCCCACCGGCTGAGCCGGTCCGGGGGCGCCCGGGAGCGGGGCGGCGGCGAGGGCAGTCATGGCCGGGCCATCCTCTCATTGCGTACGCCGCCGACACGGGCAGGGTGGGAAATCCCTACGAATGCCCCTTTCGGCGGCGGCGTGCGAGGGGGCGTACGCGTCGCCCGGCACAGACCCCGTCCCCCGGTCCATCCGCCGAACGGGCGGTAGCGGCCCCCGGGCACGGTTCACCCGCGAATCGCGCGGAGATACCTAGTTGTATGTGGAGCCGCAGCCAGGAGGGACCTCCCGTGGACATCTGGTGGACTCTGCACCTCAAGCGCGACCCGGCCAGCGTCCCGCTGGCCCGGCGCATCCTGCTCGGTGCGATGGCGACCGCGGGCGTCGACCCGCAGATCGCGGACGACCTCGGCGTCGCCCTCACCGAGGCCTGCGCCAACGCTGTCGAGCACGGCGCCACCGGGCGGCCCGACGACGGCTTCCAGGTCATCGCCTCGATCTGCGGCGACCGGCTGCGGATCGAGGTCACCGACTCCGGGCCCGGCCTGCCCGCCCCGGCCCCCGCTCCCGCTCCCGCTCCCGCCGCTCCCGCCGCCGTCCGCCGCCCGGCCGCCCCGGCGCCCGCCCGTCCGG
>NZ_JBSHAP010000190.1:0-13195 GCF_053611565.1 Kitasatospora sp. NPDC054795 | reverse complement strand
CCCGCACCACCTGCCGGGGGGGCGCCGCCCCCCCACCCCCCCCCCCCGCCTCATCACCCGGGCGCCCGGGGGCCCCCCCCCCCGCGGCGGCCCCCCCGGTCCGGTGGGGGCCGGGAACGGGTGCGGACCGACGGGTGATCGATCGGCGTCCGAACGGTTCCACCGACGGGCGAACCGCACCGGCCAGAGAACTCTGCACGATGACCACGTGAATGTTCGAGCGCCTCCGGGGGTTGTGAGACACTTCCGTCCGTCTCAGCGCCATGACCTGGGGTTTGGGACGCCAGGCCGATCAGGTTGGAGAAGCGGAGACGCCGAACGGCCCGGGCCGGGACCTGCCGCTCGCCCGTTCCCCGTCCCCGTTTCTCGAGTTTGGAGCGCCCGCGTTGGGTTCCGCCTGGAAGCAGCTGCCCGAGGAGCTGTCCGAGCCCGCCAGACGCCTGGCGGAGGAGCTCCGGGCCATCAAGGACTCCGCCGGACTGTCGCTGTCCGAACTGGCCGCCCGGACCCACTACAGCCGGGCCTCCTGGGAGCGCTGGCTCAACGGCAAACGGGTCGTCACCGAGCAGGCGCTGGACGCGCTGGCCGGGACGGTCGACTGCGACGCGGCCGCGCTGCGGGTGCTGTGGCGGCAGGCGGTGGCGGAGCCGCAGGCCCCGGCGCCGGTCACGGGCGCGGGCTCCGGTGCAGGCGCGGGCACCACGGTCGCCGAGGAGCGCGACGGCCGGGGCCCGGAGCGGCCGGCCGTCGCCGACGAACCCCCGGGCCCCGAGGAGCCCGCGGCCAAGAGCCCCGCCCCCGAGGAGACCACCGCCCCTGAACCGGCCGCCTGCGAGGCGCCGGTGACCGGGCAGGAGCCCGGGCCCGCCCCCCTCACCTGGTGGCGGCGTCCGGCGGCGCTGCTCACCGGCGCGGCCGTGCTGGCGCTGCTGCTGGTGCTGGTGGGCCTGCGGATCAGCCGGCACGACGGACAGGCCTCGGCGGCCGACGCCGGCGTCTCCCCCAGCGCCAAGCCCGCCCCGGGCGCCCCGGCCTGTCAGGCCGTCGGCTGCGCGCACAAGGACCCGAAGACCACCGGCTGCGGCAAGGACGCCCGGACGCTGCAGACCCAGGTGATCGGCAAGGTGGTCGTCTACCTCCGGTACAGCCAGACCTGCCGGGCGGCTTGGGCGGCCATCACCGAGGGCGAGCCGAAGGACTACGCGACGATCAGCGACAGCGCCGGCGACGCCGAGACGGCGCTCATCCACTGGGGCTACGACAACTACTCGGCGATGCTGAACGCGGCTGACCCGACCGTCACCTTCCAGGTCTGCGGCTACCAGCCGGCCGGCCACGACTGCACCGCGGTGGTCTCCGACCTGGCCATGGTGGTGGCCTCCACCCCGATCCCGATCGGTCCCGCCTCTCCCCCGCCGGGCACCGGCGCGGGAGCGCCCACGACCCCGGCCCCGGCCACACCGGCCACACCGGCCGACCCGGCCACACCGGCTGACCCGGCGGCACCCGTCGACCCGACGGCACCGACGGCACCGACCGGGCCAGCAGCGCCCGCCGCCGCTCCGACCGGGCCGGCCGAGTCGGCCGAGTCGGCCGGTCCGTCCTGACCACGACCGGCCGCTAGTCGAGGTAGCCGCGCAGCTGCTCCGCGCCGGCGTGGTCGCGGAGCTTGACCAGGGTCTTCGACTCGATCTGGCGGATCCGCTCCCGCGTGACACCGAACACCGCGCCGATCTCCTCCAGCGTGCGCGGGCGGCCGTCGTCCAGCCCGTAGCGGAGCTGGACCACCTGGCGCTCCCGCTCCCCCAGGGTGGCCAGGACCGCCTCCAGGTGCTGGCGCAGCAGCAGGAAGGTCGCGGACTCGGCGGGCGAGGCGGCGTCGGCGTCCTCGATCAGGTCCCCGAGCGCGACGTCCTCCTCCTCGCCGACCGGCGTGTGCAGCGAGATCGGCTCCTGGGCGAGCCGAAGCAGCTCGCGCACCCGCTCCTCGGTCAGCTCCAGGGCGGCGGCGATCTCGGCCGCCGTCGGTTCCAGGCCGCGCTCCTGGAGCAGGCCGCGCTTGGCCCGGACCACCCGGTTGATCAGCTCGACCACGTGCACCGGCACCCGGATCGTCCGGGCCTGGTCGGCCAGCGCCCGGCTCATCGCCTGCCGGATCCACCAGGTCGCGTACGTGGAGAACTTGAAGCCGCGGGTGTAGTCGAACTTCTCCACCGCCCGGATCAGTCCCAGGTTGCCCTCCTGGACCAGGTCCAGCAGGGTCAGTCCGCGGCCGACGTAGCGCTTGGCGACGGAGACCACCAGCCGCAGGTTCGCCTCGATCAGCCGCCGCTTGGCGATCCGGCCCCGCACCACCAGGGAGTCCAGCTCGCCGGCCAGCGGGTCGGGCGGCGGCGGATCGCCGTTCAGCCGCTCCTCGGCGAAGATGCCGGCCTCCACCCGGCGGGCCAGCTCGACCTCCTCCGCGGCGGTGAGCAGGCGGATCCGGCCGATCTCGCGCAGGTACTGGCGCAGCAGGTCGGCGGCCGGCCCGGTGTCCTCGGCGGGCCCCCGGCGCTCCCGCCGGGCCCCGGCCCCGGCCCGCGCTCCGGGCGAGGGCTCGAACCCTGGCTCGGCCCCGGGCTCGGCCCCGGGGACGGCCTCGGTCTCCGGGACCGGGCTGTCCGGGTGGCCCTCCGGCAGGCCCTGGGCGGGGATCCGGGCACCGTCCGGGGGCGCGGCCCGGGCCCGGCCGTGATGGGTCTCCTGCTCCCCGGTCTCCTGCGGACCGGCCGGTCCGGCGGGCTTCGTTCCCGTACTGGTGGTGGTCGCTGCGACGAGGCCTTGCTCCACGGGCATCCCCTCGGGGCGGGCGCGACTCTGGCGGACCCGCGCTGTACGGAGGTGGGACGTCCTCCAGTGTGCGGTACGCCACACTCCGTGGCCGAGACTCGTGCGCCGACTTTCTGCGAAGCGAACGCTAGAGAGCGGCCGCACCCCGGCTGCGCAGCTCCTGCCCGTACTGCTGGAGCTGCCACAGCTCGGTCTGCACCGCGTGCAGCTGTTCGGCCTCGGCCCGGGGGCCGAGCCGCTGGAGGTAGCCGCGGACCTCGGTGATCCGCCGGTCCACCGCCAGCATGCGCAGCTTGACCAGGAACTCCCCCGCGTAGATCGCGTCCACCTTGCGGCGCGAGCGCACCGGCTCGACGGTCAGCTCGGTGACCAGCGAGCGCACCTGGTCGTCCGGGGACGCCTCGCGCACCGCGCTGGTGAAGTCGGGCAGGCCCGCCCCGTGCGCGGCGCCGCCGGCCTTGGCGATGGCCTGCCGGACGGCGGTGTACGGCGGGGTCGGGAACTCGTCCTCGCCGTAGTGGTCGAAGGCCGGACTGACCAGGTCCGGGTGCTGGAGCGCCAGCTTGAGCAGCTCGCGCTCGACGAACTGGGCCGGGTCGCGCGGGTTGAGCCGGAAGGCGGGCTGCGCCGGGCGCTGCGGCTGGGCCGACTCCGGGCGGCGCTGGGCGGCCGCGCCGCGCGGGTTCTGCTGGCGCTCGCGGTCCCAGCGGGCCAGCTGGGAGATCCGGCGGACGACGAACTGCTCGTCCAGGATGCCGAGCATGCCGGCCAGGCGGACGGCGTACTCGTGCTGGATCGAGCGGTCCTTGATCTTGGCGACGATCGGGGCCGACTCCTCCAGGGCCGCCGACCGCCCCTCCGGGGTGTCCACCCGGTGCCGGGCCACCACCGAGTTCAGCGCGAACTCGAAGAGCGGGACCGGGTTGTCGATCAGGTGCTTGACCGCCTCGTCGCCCTGGGCCAGGCGCAGCTCGCACGGGTCCATGCCGCCCGGGCTGACCGCGATGGAGGTCTTGGCGGCGAACTTCTGGTCGTCCTCGAAGGCGCGCAGGGCGGCCTTCTGGCCGGCCGCGTCGCCGTCGAAGGTGAAGACGGTCTCGCCCCGGTACTGCGAGGTGTCCATCAGCAGCCGGCGGATGATCTTGATGTGGTCCTCGGCGAAGGCGGTGCCGCAGGTGGCCACCGCCGAGGTGACCCCGGCCAGGTGGCAGGCCATCACGTCGGTGTAGCCCTCGACCACCACCGCGCGGCCCGACTTGGCGATCTCCTTCTTCGCCAGGTCGATGCCGTACAGCACGTGGGACTTCTTGTAGATCGGGGTCTCGGGCGTGTTGAGGTACTTCGGGCCGTTGTCGTCCTCGCGCAGGCGGCGGGCGCCGAAGCCGACCACCTCGCCGGCGATGTCCCGGATCGGCCAGACCAGCCGGCCCCGGAAGCGGTCGATCAGGCCGCCGCGCTGGCCCTGCGAGGCGAGGCCGCCCAGCAGGATCTCCTTGTCCGTGAAGCCCTTGCCGCGCAGGTAGCGGACCAGGTGCTCCCACCCCACGGGGGCGTAGCCGACGCCGAAGACCGTGGCGGCCTCCTCGTCGAAGCCGCGCTCGGCCAGGAAGCGGCGGCCGATCTCCGCCTCCGGCGAGGCCAGCTGCTCCCGGTAGTAGGCGGCGGCCACCTTGTGCGCCTCGACCAGCCGGGTGCGCTCGCCCTGCTGGTGGCGGGGGCTGTAGCCGCCCTCCTCGTAGCGCAGGGTGATGCCGGCCTGGGCGGCCATCCGCTCGACGGCCTCGGCGAAGGTGAAGTGCTCGATCTTCATCAGGAAGGCGATGGTGTCGCCGTTCTCCTGGCAGCCGAAGCAGTGGAAGACGCCCTTGGCGGGGTTCACGTAGAAGGAGGCGGACTTCTCGTCGTGGAAGGGGCAGACGCCCTTGTACTCGCCACCGCCACCGTTGGTCAGCTGTACGTAGTCGCCGACCACCGCGTCGATCGGCAGTGCGCTGCGCACCGCCTGTACGTCTTCGTCCCTGATCCGCCCGGCCACTCCGGAAGTCTACTGGGACGGCCGGGCATTCGATCCGCGGCGGCCGCCTCCGGGCGGCTACGCCCAGGCGGCGCCGACCAGCTTGGCGTGCAGGGCCAGGGCCGAGGCGTCCGTGAGGGTGGCGATCTGGTCGATGACCGTGCGCAGGGCGGCGCGGTCGTCCTCGGCCTCGCGGTACATGGCGGCGAACACCGGGTCCAGCCCCTCGGGGGCGCGCTGGGTGAGGACGTACGCCAGCTCGGCGATCACGATCCGCTGGCGGGCCCGCAGCTGGGTCTGCTCGTCGCGCTGCATGACGTAGCGGACGGCGACCGCCTTGAGCACCGCGCACTCCAGCCGGACGTCCCTCGGCACCACCAGCTCGGCGGTGTAGCGGGTGAGCCGGCCGGGGCCGTAGCGGGCGCGGGTGGCCTGCTCGGCGGCCAGGCAGAAACGGCCGATCAGCTGGCTGGTGAGGTCCTTGAGCCCGCCCCGGGCGCGGGCGGTGCCGTCGTAGGAGCGGGGCCACCACTCCTGGGCGAGCAGCCGGTCCAGGGCGTCGGACAGCTCCTGGGGCTCGGCGTCCCCGGCGTAGCGCTCGGCGACCTCGAAGAGCTCGGCGCGCTCACCGGGCGCGCGCAGGGCGGCCGGGTCGATGTGGCCGGCCTGGAGGCCGTCCTCGACGTCGTGGGTGGAGTAGGCCACGTCGTCGGACCAGTCCATCACGGTGGCCTCGAAGCACTTGCGCCCGGTCGGGGAGCCGGCCCGCAGCCAGCGGAAGACCGGCAGGTCGTCGGCGTAGACGCCGTACTTGGGCGAGGCCGGGTCGGTGGGGTGGGCGCCCTTGGTCCACGGGTACTTGGTGGCGGCGTCGAGGGCGGCCCGGCTCAGGTTGAGGCCGACGCTTCGGCCCGGCCAGGGAGCGAGCCGGGTGGCGGGCTGCTCCTCCTGGGGCGCGAAGCGCTTGGGTTCGAGCCGGGTCAGGATGCGCAGCGACTGGGCGTTGCCCTCGAAGCCGCCGCAGGCCTCGGCGGCCTGGTCGAGGGCCTCCTCGCCGGTGTGGCCGAACGGCGGGTGGCCGATGTCGTGGGCCAGGCAACCGGTCTCCACGAGGTCCGGGTCGCAGCCCAGGGCGGCCCCCAACTCCCGCCCGACCTGGGCGCATTCGAGGGAGTGGGTGAGCCTGGTGCGCGGGAAGTCGCTGCGCATCGGGGCGACCACCTGGGTGGTGCCGGCCAGTCGGCGCAGCGCGGCCGAGTGCAGCACCCGGGCGCGGTCCCGCTGGAAGGCCGTACGGCCCGGGCGCTTGTCGGGTTCGGGGACCCAGCGGGCCTCGGCAGCGTGGTCGTACGGGATCGGGGCGGCGAGGCGGTGCGTGGTGTCGTCCATATGCCCTTCACCGTACGCCGGGCCCCCGACACGCGGGGTGTGCCGCGCGCGAAGGAGCGCGGGCCGGGGCGTGAACGGTGCGCGGCGCGCGGGTGCCCGCCCCGGCGAGTCGACCCCACCCGGACGGCGCAGCCCCGCGCGCCCCCTGCGCCCCTACGCCCCTACGCCCCTACGCCCCTGCGCCCCTGCGTCCCGAACGTCCCCCGGCCCGGGCGGCCTCAGCCCCTGATCGCCTTCAGAACCACGCCGGACACCGCCTCCTGCCCCTTGGCATTGGGGTGGATCGGCACCAGCCCCTGGGCCGGCAGGGGCGGCTCCACCCAGCGCCTGTCCTCCCCCGCGCACATGTCGTGCCCGGCCGAGGGCCCGGCGAGGTCCACGAACACCGCTCCGGCGGCCTCCGCGCGCTTCTTGAGCATGCCGTTCAGCTGCTGCTGCTTCTCCACCAGGAAGCCCAGGTCGGAGGCGGCCACGGCGTTGCCGAGCACCGGAAGGCAGCTCGCCGGGTCGGCCGGGAGCAGCCCCGGGTACCCGATCACGTACACCCTGGCCTTCGGGGAGCGCTTCTTGACGTCCTGGAGCACCTGGCCGATCCGGTCGCCGGCCGCCTCCACCTTGCGCTGGACGTCGTCGGTGCCGTTGCCGGCCGCGTAGTGGTCCCGGCAGGGCGAATCGCTGATCCGGTCGGCACTGTCGGTGATCACGCCCTTGACGATGTCCACCAGGTTGGCCTTGGCGCACTCGGTCACGACCTCCATGAAGCCGGCGTCGTTGCCGCCGATCCCCAGGGTGACCAGCCGGGTGTCCGCGGTCAGCGCGTCCAGCTGGGCCGGGTTGGTGCCGTCCGCGACCTTCTGCGGACCGGTCAGGTCCCCGGTGCGGGCGCCGCTGCAGCTGACGTCCTTGAACTGCCCGGCGGCGAGCGAGAGCTCCTTCGCCACCAGGGACGGGTAGTTGGCCCCGGAGCGGTAGCAGGCGCCCGGCTCGCCGACCTGCGGCGGGAGCTTCATCCCGGCCGTGTACGAGTCGCCGAGCGCGACGTACGGGCCGGTCGGCGACGGGTTCGCGCCGGCCTGCGCGCGGGCGGGCGTCGCGCCCGCGGCGGCGCTCCCCTGCTGGTCGGTACCGGCGTTGTCGGTGCAGCCGGCCAGCAGCACTGCGGCCAGTCCGACGGTCAGGGCGATGGTCGGGCGTGCGGTCCTCGGCATGGTCTCCCCCCGGGGATACGGGTCACGGTCGGCTCCTTACGGCGGCCCGTCCCCCGGGCACACCAGGGGCCAACGAACGATCGCGGCCGATCACTCCCACCCGCGCCCGATCGCCGCACGACGAGCCGGATCCGGCCGGAATCCGCCCCTCGGACCCCGTCCGGCCGCCCGGTTCCGCCCGCCCGCTCTGTCCGCTCCGGCTACTCCGCGCCGGCTACTCCGCGCCGCGCTCGTGCTCGGCCAGGAACTGCTCGAAGCGCCGCCCCAGTTCGTCCGCCGAGGGCAGGTCCGCCGGCTCGGCCAGCAGGCTCTCCCGGCCCTCCGCGCCCGCCACGGCGTCGTACTGGCCCTCCATGCCGCGGATCGCCGAGCGCAATTCGCCGTCCCCCTGGGCCAGCTGCTCCTCGATGTCGGCGTAGACCTCGGGGACCCGCTCTCGCAGCCCGGTGCCGGGCAGCACCAGCCCGGTGGCGGACTGCACCGCCTCCAGGACCTGCACGGCCGCCGCCGGGTAGGCGGAGCGGGCCACGTAGTGCGGGACGTGCACGGCGAAACCCAGAACGTCGTGCCCGGCCTCGCCCAGGCGGTACTCCACCAGCGCCTGGGCGCTGCCCGGGACCTGCGCCTGCTCGAACCACTGCGGGTAGCCCGGGGCGAGGTCCAGCCGGTTGCCGTGCGGCGTCAGGCCGACCGGGCGGGTGTGCGGCACGCCCATCGGGATGCCGTGGAAGTCGACGGAGAGCCGCACCTCGAAGCGGTCCACCAGCTCGCGGACGGCACGCGCGAAGCGCTCCCACTCGACGTCCGGCTCGGGGCCGGTGAGCAGCAGGAACGGCGCGCCGGCGGCGTCGTGGACGAGCTGGAGCAGGATCTCCGGCGGGTCGTAGGACGTCCAGTGGTCGTGGTCGAAGACCATCGCCGGGCGACGGGCCCGGTAGTCCACCAGACGGTCGTGGTCGAAGCGGGCCACCACCTGCGGCGCGCCCGTCTCCAGCAGGTGGGCCACCACCTGGCCGCCGGCCTCCCCGGCGTCCATGAAGCCCTCGAAGTGCTGGAGCAGCACGAGGCCGGCACCGGTGTCGCGCAACTGCTCGTTGGCCGCGGCAACGGCGGCCACGCCCTGCTGATCCAGCTCGTACAACGCCTGGAAGTCACGCACCGCGCACCCAACCCCGTTCCCTGCTCGTCCCGGTCGACCGGCTTCTCGTCCTGTCCAGCGCGCCGGGCGCCGCCGGAATTCCCGCCGCCGGCCCCCGTCCTGCGGACCTCCCGTCCGCGGGCCCCGCGGGGCCCGTCCGACGGCTCCCCGGGGGGCTCGCCCGACGGCCTCGGACGAGCGCTCCGGACCATGATCGCACCCGGCCGAAGACTCCCTGGTCAGGGCCCTGCGAGGGGCCGGTCCGCAGGGCACGCGAACGGCCCGCGCGGCCATTCGCGTGCCGCGAAGTGACGCACCGCCTTCTGGCGGGTATCGTCCTCTCGCTGCCTCGCATCGTCGCGTCGTCGTCACGTCGTCCGTAACGCCGTCGGCCACGTCCCGGTCCGGTGCTCGGCCAGCCACCCACGACGCATCTTGCCTTCACCTGGCCGCCTGCTTCCCTTCGCGCTCTCGTACCCTCCTCGGCCATCTCGCGGACGCACACTGTCCCGTCGCTCTTCCCGCCGGACCGGTCCGAGGATCCGTGTCCGTTCCGGCACCCCGCGCCGCCCGTTCCGGGCCGCCGCCCCCACCCCGTCCGACCGGACCTCCGGCGTGCGCGGGTACCCGGCCGGCGGACCCGGGCCCAGGCGTACCCAGCCCAGAGCACCCCGAGCCGTACCCCGGCGCGGGAGGCACCCTCCGACCGATGAAGGACCAAGGTTCCGTGCCCGTACCTGTCATCCTCACCGGCCGCACCGTGCGGCTGGAGCCACTCGCCGCGCACCATGCCGAGGCCATCGCCGAGGCCGGCGCCGAGGACCGTACGACCTACGCCTTCACCCCCGTCCCGCACGGCCGGGAGGCCGCCCGCGACTACGTCGCGCGGGCGCTCGCCGACCAGGCCGCGGGCCGGTCACTGCCGTTCGCGACGGTGAACCTCGCCGACGGCCGGGTGGTCGGCTCCACCCGGTTCCTGGAACTCGACTACTGGCAGGGCCCGATGGTGTGGCCGCCCGCACCCGGGGTCCCGTTCGGCGATCCGGCCACGGCCGTCCCGGACGCGGCCGAGATCGGCAACACCTGGCTCTCGCCGCGCGCCCAGGGCACCGGCATCAACACCGAGGCCAAGCTGCTGATGCTGCGCCACGCCTTCGAGACCTGGGGCGTGCAGCGGATCTCGCTGCGCGCGGACGCCCGCAACCTGCGCTCGCGCGCCGCCATCGAACGGCTCGGCGCGACCTCCGAGGGCGTCCGCCGGGCGCACTCGCGCGGGCTGGACGGCGTGGTGCGCTCCACCGCGTTCTACTCGATCCTCGACGACGAGTGGCCGGCCGTCCGGGACATCATCGAGCTGCGGATCGCCGCCGCCACCTCGCCGAGCGCCCCGGATCCGGCGATCAACCAGGAGTGCCTTAGACAGGGCGGCAGCGGCGCCGGGCAGCTGATGATCACCGCCTGAGGCCGTCCCGGAACGGCTCGTGGCCGAGGCTCGCGAAGCCCGCGCCGCGCACCCGGCGGGAAGTGTCAGACACGCCCCAGGAGGGCCGGCAGGGCGGTGCGGTCGTCCCAGGCCCGGTGGCGTCCCGGGTGCGCCTCGACCACGGCCTCGACCGGCTGCCAGCCGCCCCGCACCCGGGCCAACCGGACCCGGTAGACCTCCGCGCCACCCACGCTGCGGTGCAGGTGCAGCACGCCCTCGGAGACCACGGAGGCCCAGCGCTCGTCCGCGTCCCGGGCCCGCAGGCCGCGCCTGATCCGCTCCCAGTCGGCGTCCGACCAGAGCAGGTCGGGCACGGGGTGCGGGCGGGGCAGGCCGATCGGCGTCAGGTGCGGTTCGCCGGCCGCGCGGACGCCGCCCGGCTCCGGGAACGCCCAGTCGGGCAGCGGCTCGCAGGCGGCCAGCCAGGTCCGCGGGATGCCGACGGTGCCGGTGTGCGCGGCCACCACCCCGCCGGTGATCGCCGCGACGGTGTCCATGTCGCCGCCGGCCGCGATCGCGTCCCACACGGCGGCGCGGTAGTCGGCCAGGTTCCGGGCGGCGCACCACAGCGCGTACGGGACGGTGTCCGCCGCTGACGTCCGACTGCCGTTGCCGAGCACCTGCGCGGCGAGCCGGAAGTCCGACCGGGCGAGCAGCGCGCGGGCCTCCACCAGGCCGTCCTTGACCGCACCGTTCGGGGTGAGGCCGGCCACCGACTCCAGGAAGCGCTCCGGTGTCATCGGCCGGGTGCGGGCCCGCACCGCGTACGCGGCCGCCACCGCGACCGCGATCGCGCCGTCCACGGCCTGCGGGTGGGTGTGGGTGATCAGGGCGGTGTCGGCGGCGGGCCGGACGGCGGCGGCCGGGTCCTCGGCGTACGCCGCCCCCAGCGGGGCGACCCGCATCGCGGCGCCGTTGCCGTAGGAGCCCTGGCCGTCGAAGAGTTCGGCGGCCAGCCGCCGGGCGTCGCCGCCCTCGCGGATCAGCCGGAGCAGCCGGTTGGCTGCCGGGCCGTAGCCGCGGTCGAAGTCGTGGCGCAGGGCGAAGGCGTAGGTGAGGTCGAAGGTGTCGATCGCGCCGCGCTCGGTGTGCGCGGCGTGGACCGAGCAGGCCATCTCGGTGTCGTCGGTCCAGGGCCAGGGGCCGGGCGGTTCGGTGCGGGCGGCGAGGTGGGTCCGGGCGGTCTCCGGGACGAAGAACTGGGCTCCGAGGGCGTCGCCCGTGCGGAGGCCGAGGAGCGCGTCCAGCGCGGGGCCGGTGTGCGTGAATGGAATGGTCATATGGCATCCAGCTGAGCGGCTCGGCCGCCGTCGCGTCAACACCCGTGACCGCCGTCCCCACCGACGGGGGATGTTTCGCATACCTCCGATTCCGGCGGGCAGGCACCGGGGCATGACCCGCGCGAATCCCCTCGATCCGGTCGCCCTGCTCGGCGCCGACCAGCAGCACATCGCCACCCGCGCGCAGCTGCGCCGGCTCGGGGTGCCCTCCGGCACCATCGCCCACCGGCTGCGGCCGGGCGGGCCGTGGCAGCAGGTGCTGCCCCGGGTGATCTGCCTGCAGAGCGGAAGACTGACGTTCCATCAGAGGCTGCGGGCCGCCCTGGCGTACGCGACGCCGAAGGGACGCGAACCACGGACCGGGGAGGTGCTGCTGACCGGCCTGGCGGTCCTGGCCGAGGCCGGGCTGCCGAGCGCCGGCCACCCGTCCGACCTGAACGCGGTCGACATCCTGATCCCCGGCCAACGACGGGTCGGGGACCGGGAGTTCGTCCGGATCCACCGGGCGTCCGGGGCGATGCCGGGCGGCTTCGAGCGCGCCGACGGACTGTGGAGCACCACGGTCGCCCGGGCCCTGGCGGATCTCGCGCCGAGGGAGACCGGGCAGCGCCGGTTCCGGGCGCTGTGCGCGGAGGCCGTCCAGCGGCGGCACTGCGAACTCGGCGAGCTGCTCGACCAGTTGCTGTCCCGCCCGGGTGCGCTCGGGCTGCCCCAGGTGGCCGGGGTGGTGGAGGAGCTGACGGTCGGGGTGCGGTCGGTGGTGGAGGGCGAGGCCCGCGAACTGCTGGCGCACGCCGGGCTGCCGGACCCGCTGTGGAACCCGGTGCTCTTCCTGGACGGCCGCTTCCTCGCCGTCCCGGACGCCTACTGGCCGCACGCCTGCGTGGCCCTGGAGATCGACTCCCGCGCCTGGCACCTGCGCCCGGCCGAGCACGAACGGGGCCTGGCCCGCGCCAACCGCCTCACCGCCACCGGCCTCCCGGTGGTGCGCACCACCCCGGCCCAGCTCCGCCGCGACCCGGCCCCGGTGCTCCACGAGCTGACGGCCCTGGTCACCACCGGCCCGCACGCACCGCACCCCCGGATCACCTGGCGGCGGGCGCGGTGAGGCGGGCCGCCGACGCGGTGCGGCGGGCCGAATGCGCGGTGCGGCGGGCCGAATGCGCGGTGCGGGCGGCCCCGGCGGCCCCGCTCAGCAGCGGGAGTCGATCTCCTGGAAGGTGGCGTAGTGGTCGGCGGACCAGTACTGCTCGCCGGAGTCGCCGGTCACCACCCGGCGGGTGCCGCGGTCGTTGGAGCCCGGGGTGACCACGGTGTACTCGTGGTAGTAGCCGCCGGTCTTCCTGGGGAGGCGGCTCTCCCGGTTCTCGAAGACGATGCCGTCGCGGTTGTACGGGTAGGGCCCGCCCTTGGCGATCAGACCGAGGGTGTCCTGGGCCTGGCCGGGGAGCTTGGTGCGGCAGACGTCGGCCATGGCCGGGTCGGTCGGGACCCAGGTGCCGGCCGGGGCCGGGGAGCTGCCGGCGCCCCCGGCGGGCGGGGTCGGCTTGGGGGCCGAGGGCTTGGGCGCCGCGGACCCGGACGTCGTGGCGCCGGTGCCGGCGGCCGCGCCGGCACTCCCGGTGGCGCTCGCGGCGGCCTTGGGGTGGCTGCTCCCCTGGTTGGCGAGGAGGTACCCGGCCCCGGCCAGGAGCGCCAGGATCAGCACGGCCACGGCGACGAGCGGGTTTCTGCGGTTGGTCATGCGGTCCAGCTTGGCAGGCGGCCGGGCGGGGGCGGGTCAGCTGCACACGTGGCCGCCGCCACACCGCCGGCGCGTCGGCCGGCGCGCCGGCCCGTGCACAGACGTAC
>NZ_JBSHAP010000189.1:0-13292 GCF_053611565.1 Kitasatospora sp. NPDC054795 | reverse complement strand
CCCGCCGGCCGGGTGGTGGCCACGGCGGCCGGTCCGGCGGGAACGGAGCTGGCGGTCGCGGTGCAGTGCGGTACGGACGGCGGCTTCGTCACCGAGCCCGCCGACCCGGCCCGGGCCCGGACGGACGCGGCGGCGCTCGCCGCCCGGCTGGAACCCGCCCCCGCTGCGGACCCGCCGCCCGTGCTCCTCGCGCTGCTCGCCGCGGCCGGCGCCCAGCGGCTGCTCTGCGCCGTCGCGGGCCTGCCGGACCCGGGTGAGCCGGCCGACGATCCTCGGCTGCTCGACGGGCGCCCCACCGTCCTGATCGCCGACGCCGCTCCGCCGCACGCCGAGCACCACCCGTGGGCGGCGGGCCCCGGGGCCGTCGCCGCGCCGCCCGGGAGCCTCGCCGAGGCGCTGCGCCGGGTGAACGCCCTCGGTGACCCCCGGCTGGGCGTGCTGGACGCACCCTCCGCGGGCGACCTCCCGCAGTTGCCCGTGGCCCTGGTCTCCTGCGCCACCCCCGCCGGCCCACTGGTGGCCGGGGCGGTGCGGACGGACCTCGCCCGGCTGGCCGCCGCCTGTCGGTCCGTCGAACTGCACCTGGCGGCGGTGGGCGGGGGAGCCGTGCCGGTGGTCGGCGTCGACCCGGAGCACGCCCTCGGCCTGGCCCTGCGTCGCGCCGTGCTCGCCCGGGCGGTGCGGGGCGCCCGGCCGCTCCTGGATGACCGGGCGGTCCTGGGCGACCGGGCCGTGCCCGAGTCCGCCTGGCGGGAACACCCGCAGGCCGGGCACTGGTACGGCGTCCTGGCCCGCCGGCTCGGCCGAACACCGGTCCTGACAGTCCGCCAACTCTCCGGTGAGTCGGTGTACGTGGCGCAGGTGGAGGAGGGCAGGGCGGTCGAGGCCGCGCCCGCCGACGCCGTCGCCCACGCCGCACTGGCCGTCGTCACCCGGCTGATGGCCCGGGACGCCGGCCTCGCCGCCGTCCACCACACCGTCCTGTCCGGCGCCGCCGCCCCGCTCGCCGCCGCCGGCCGGACCCCGGCGGCCTGGACCGACCTGGGCTGGGCCGACCGCTGGCTCGCCGACATCGCCGACCGGGAGGCGGACCTGCAGGCCGCCCTGGTCCGGATCACCGGTCTGCGCACCGCCCGCTGGCGGCCCGCCATCCCCGAGGCCCGCCCGTTCGCCGACGCCCTGGACGGCTGCGGCTTCACGGCCCTCACAGCCGAAGGAGGCCGTCCATGAGCGAGTTGCCGGTCCTGACCCCGGTCGAGGCACTGGCCGCCACGAGCGGCACCGCCGTCGTCCACCTCACCGAATGGACGCTGGGCCTGGCCGCCCGGCTCAGCCGGCACGCCCTGGCACACCCCGTACGCCTGGTGCCGGTGCGCGAGGACGGCGCGCTGACCGTGGTCGGGCCGGTGCTCGCCCCCGGCGCACCGGCCTGCCTCGCCTGCGTCGAGTACCAGCGGCTCGCCACCGCCGGCGGCCGGGTGCCCTGGCAGAGCCCGGCCCTGGCGCTGGGCGGCACCGGCACCCCGGCCTTCGCCGAGGCCGTGTTCGCGCTCGCCGCCGAGCTGGCCACGGCACCCGAAGCCGCGGAGAGCGCCGGGGGCCCCGAGGCTGCGGAGGGCGCCGGGCGCCGCGAGGCTGTGGAGGGCGCCGGGGGCGCCACCGTCCACGTGGTGCACGGCGGCCGGGCCACCTGGTCCACCCACCGGGTCCGCCCCGTCGGCGGCTGCGAGGTCTGCCGGCCGCTGCCCGCCGACACGCCCGAGGCCGCCCGGCTGCCCGCCGTCCCCCGCCCGCTGCCCGACCCGGCCGTCCTGCGCGGGCCCAACGACCGTACCGACGCCGGGCGGTTGCGGGCCGAACTGTACGACGAGCGGTTCGGCCCGGTCCGCCGGCTGTTCCGCACCGAGGACTCGGCCTTCGCCCTCACCACCGCCTGGGTGACCGACGGGCGGGCGCTCGACGACGGCGGGTACGGGCGCGCCGCGGACTTCCGTTCCAGCGAGCGGGTCGCGCTGTTCGAGGCGGTGGAACGGCACGCGGGCATGCGGCCGCTCGGGCGCCGTACCGTCCTGCGCGGCTCCTTCGCCGAACTGGCAGGCGAGTTGGGCCCGGACGCCGTCCTCGACCCGGTCCGGCTCGGCCTGCCCGACGAAGCCCACCAGGGGCACCCCAGTCCGGCCACCGCCCCGTACACCCCCGAGCTGGTCCTCGACTGGGTGCACGGCTGGTCGCTCACCCGCCGCCGCCCGGTCGCCGTCCCGGAGCGCGTCGCCTACTGGGAGGTTCCCGGCCGCGACCGCCCCCGGGTGGTCTACGAGTCCTCGAACGGCTGCGGACTCGGCAACAGCCCCCAGGAGGCCGCGCTCTACGGCCTGTTCGAGGTAGCCGAGCGCGACGCCTTCCTGATGGCCTGGTACGCCCGCACCCCGCTGCCCGGCGTCGCCGTCCCCACCGAGGACCCGCAGATCGCCGAACTCGCCGACCGGGCCGAGCTGTTCGGCTACCGCCTCACCCTGCTCGACGCCACCAACGACCTCGGCGTTCCCGCCGTGATCGCCCTCTGCCGCCACCGCGGCGACCACCCCGACGCCCCGCGCACCCTGCTGGCCGCCGGAGCCCACCACGACCCCCGGACGGCGATCCGCTCCGCCGTCGCCGAGGTGGTCACCAACGTCCAGGAGGCACCCCACCGCTCCACCGCCCCGGGCGGGCCGCGCGACCCGCAGCGGCTGCGGCCGATGCTGGAACGCCCGGAGCTCGTCCTCTCCCTGGACGACCACGTCGGCCTCAACACCCTGCCCGAGGCCCAGCCCCGCCTCGACTTCCTGTTCGCCGGCCCGCCACCGGTGCCCTGGACCGAGCGCTGGCCCGGCGACCCCGAACCGGTCACCGACCTCACCGACCTGCTGGAGCGGACGGTCACCCGGCTGGCGGAGGAGCACCTGGAGGTCCTCGTGGTCACCCAGGACGAGCCCGGCGTCCGCGACCGGCTCGGCCTGCACTGCGCCAAGGTCGTCGTCCCCGGCACGCTGCCGATGACCTTCGGCCACGCCAACCGCCGCACCCGGGGCCTGCCCCGCCTGCTGGAGGTCCCGTACCGCCTCGGCCGCACCCCCGCGCCGCTGCGCCACGACGAACTCCCGCTCCACCCGCACCCGTTCCCTTAGGGCGTGCCTTTCGGACCTCGCCGGGCGGGCGCCGCCGGGGCACGCACCTCGACGGCTTCTCGTGAGTCACCGATGCTCCGCAGTGGCTCCCTCCTCGGCACCGCCGATGCACGCACCCCAACGCCGCCCGCTTGTCCGACGTGATCCGAAGGACACGCCCCTAGCCCACCGGAGAGCACGCGATGACCACCCACGCGCTGCCGGCCACCGCCTGGCACAGCCTGCACCTCGCGCTGCCGCTGCCCGCCCGCGAGGCCGACGCCTTCCTCACCGAGGACCTCGCCCCGCTGATGGACGGGCTCGCCGGCACCGACTGGTTCTTCATCCGCTACGGCGAGGGCGGCCCCCACCTGCGCATCCGCCACCGCGGCCCGGGCCCGGCGCCCGCCTCCCTCGCCGCCGACCTCACCCGCCTCGCCACCCGGCGCACCGCGCCCGACGGCCCGTTCGCGGACGGGCACGGCACCGTGACGGAGGTCCCGTACGAGCCCGAGACCGAGCGCTACGGCGGCGCAGCCCTGCTGCCGATCGCCGAAGAGGTGTTCACCCACTCCACCCGCGCTGCCGTCCGCGCCCTGCACGCCCTCGGCGCGGCCCCCGAGAAGCGGTTGCAGCTCGCCCTCGACCTCGCCCACACCACCGCGTACGCGCTCGGCCACGACGAACTCGCCGCCTCCCGCTGGCTGCGCCGCCACGCCGCCGCCTGGCGCTGGGTCACCGAGTTCCGGCCGCTGCCGGGCGCCGCCGTGCACACCCGGGTCAACACCGTGTTCGCCCGCCAGCGGGAGACGCTGGCGCGCCGCGCCCGGGAGCTGCGCGCGGCACTGGACGCCGGCACGGCCACGCCCTGGCTGGGGGACTGGGCGGCGCGGGCCGCCGAGGCCGCCGCCCGGATGCGGGCCGTCGTGGCCGCCACTCCCGCCGAGGGCACCGCTGCCGCCGCCCGCCCCGCGCCCGCAGAGGCCACCGAGGCCGAGGAGCGCCTGGAGTGGATCTGGGCCTCCCAGCTGCACATGCTGTTCAACCGGCTCGGCGTCGGCCCCGACGAGGAACGGGCGGTCTGCCGCCTCGCCGCCCGCACCGTGCTGGAGACCGGACAGCCGTTCACCTTCTTCCCCGCCGACCACCACGCCCCCGACCACCAGTACCTGGAGCGCAGCAAGTTCCAGATCGGCCGCGGCGAGGACACCGCCCTGCGCGACCTGCCGCACCACCCGGCCCCGAGCCCCCGACCCGGCGACCTCCCGCTGCCCGCCGACCCGCTGCCGCCCGTCACCCTCGCCGACGCCCTGCGCACCCGCCGCTCCACCCGCGGCCCGCTGACCGGCCCGCTCACCGCCGGCGCCCTCGGCGGACTGCTCTGGTCCGCCGTCGCCCCCGACCCCGACGCCGGCCACCGCCCGTACCCCAGCGCGGGCGCCCTGCACACCGTCCGGCTGCGCCTGCTCGCCCTCGCCGTCGACGGCCTGCCCGCCGGCACCTACCACTGCCTCCCCGAACACCGCAGCCTGCGCCCGATCGGCCCGGCTCCCGCCCTCGACGACCTCAAGGCGCTCTCCTCCTACCTCTCCCGCCCGGCCGAGGACCCGGACGCCATCGGCGTCGACCAGGCGCCCGCCGTCCTCGCCGTGTACCTCGACCTCGCCCGGCTGCGCCGCCGCTACGGTCTGCGCGCCCTGCGCCTCGGCGTCCTGGAAGCCGGACACCTGGCTCAGAACCTGCTCCTGACCTCCGCCGCCCTCGGCCTCGGCACCACCCCCCTCGGCGGCCTCCAGGACGACCTCGCCCACGAACTCCTCGGCCTGGACGACCTCGGCGAGCCGATCCAGTACCTGCTCCCGCTCGGCCGGCCGGGGACTGTACCGGTGATCATGGAGTGAGTACCCTCGGCCCGTGACCGATCACGGCATCGCCCTCCCCGCGTTCCGCCTCCATGTCGTGCCCGCCGTGGTGGCGCTGGCCAGCCCGACCTGGCAGCGCGAGGTGTGGCTCGACCGGGACGAGTTCGAGGACCTCGCCCACACCGTGCACGTGCTCTTCGACGACTTCTGCGACGCGGACGATCCGGGGCGGTCCCTCGGGTACAGCCTGCGCACCGAGCAGGAGGTCGAGCTGATGGCCCGGCTCGGTGCGGCCTACAGCGCGGTCCAGGAGGCGGTCGGCGCCCGGGCCCCCGACGAGGACTACCTGGACTCGCCGGGCTGGCCCGCCGTCGTCTCCGCGGCGGCCGGGCTGGCCCAGGTGATGGTGGCCAACGACCTCATGGCCCTGCAGCACCTGCACGAAGCCGGCCACCGCTGGCCGCCCGGCACCGGGACCTCTTCCTGACGGCCGCGAACGGGCCTCCTGGATGAGCCGGGGGCCCCTCGGTCCGAGGCGGTCCCGCGCGCCTCAGGGCCGGGCCGGGGAGGCAGTCGGGGTCTTGTCCGCCGCCCCGGCCCGGGGCGTCCCCTCGACGGCGACGCAGATGCCGAAGACCCGGTCGTGGCCGGTCCAGCCGTTGATCCGGCCCCGGTTGTTGCTGATCTGCACGCGCCGCCTGGCCGGATCGAGGGCCGACACCAGGTGCAGGTACACGGTTCCGGCGACCCGGGCGAGAACGATGTCGCCGAGCTCCAGCTTGGACGGGTCGACCGGGGCGACGGTCACCCGCTGCCGACTGCGCACCAGCGGGACCATCGACGAACCGCTCGGCCTGAACTCGACGGTGGCTCCGCCGGCGACCCTGGCCGCCACCCCATCCAATGCACCCATCCGCCGAGCGTGGCAGATCCGCCCGTGCGGGCCCAACAGGTTTTCGCTTCCCCAGCCCCCGGCCCCCGGCCTCCCGGGCAGGACATGGGCAAGGGCTGCCTGCGGTTTCGCAGGCCGGAGAACGTCGACTTCGGCCTGCTGCGGGATCTGCTCAGGGCCACCGCGGCCCGGCCCGGCAGGATCTGCTGACGCCGCCGCCGGGCGCCGGGGTGCCGCCCGGGACGGGTCTGCGAGGCGGAACGATCCGGAGAAGCCGGTTCACGGTGCCGCGGGCGGGCCCGGCGCCGGCTGCCGGCCGCCGAAGAAGACCAGCACCTCCCGGATCAGCCCGTCCCGGACCGTGATCGCCTCGACGTTGCGGTAGCGGTCGCCGCTGGTCAGCTCGTACTCGTAGTAGGCGAAGACGAGTTCCTCGCCGGCGGGCGTCACCCGCAGCAGCCGTTGCTCCGTGAACCGGTCGGCGGTGGGGAAGCACCGGCGGAAGAAGGCCTCCTTGTCGATGCGGTCGTCCTGGGGGCTGGTGAACGTGAAGTCCTCGGCGTACAGCGGCACGGCCGCCTCCCGGTCCTGTGACCGGTAGCAGCGGAACGCGGCCTCGACGATGCTCGCGGGGGTGTGGTTCATGCGATCTCCCTGGTTCTGCTTCAGCCGGCCAGTCCCAGCGGGTCGTCGGCCGGGTCCAGCAGGTGCGGGCCGTTGTTGCGGACACTGTTGACGGTGGTGGGGACGGCGCGGACGCGCAGGTCGCCGTCGGCGGGGCGGCGCAGCAGGTGGTGGAGTTCGGCGCGGTCGGTGTGGGCGGGGGAGAGCCAGGTGGGGAGGTCGTCGGGGGCGATGGTGAGGGGCATCCGGTCGTGGACGCGGCCGGCGGAGTCGGTGGCGTCGGTGGTGATGACGGTGGCGGTGGCCAGCCAGGCGAGCGGGTCGTCCTCGGGGCGGGTGCCGTCGCGCCAGAACTCGTAGAGGCCGGCCATCAGCATCACGCCGCCGGTGCTGAGGAAGTACGGCTGCTTGTACTTCTTGCGGTCGGCGGCGGCGGGGACCTCGCGCCATTCGAAGTAGCCGTCGGCGGGGATGACGCAGCGGCGGGCGGTGAAGGCCTTGCGGAAGGCGGGCTTGGTGTCGACGGTCTCCGAGCGGGCGTTGATCATGCGGGCGCCGCCGGACGGGTCCTTGGACCAGGACGGGACCAATCCCCAGCGTAGCGGCCGCAGTTGGCGCAGCACCTCGCCGGTGTCCCGGTCGACGCGTTCCAGGACGGCCGGGACCGGGTCGGTCGGGGCGACGTTCCAGCTCGGTGCGAAGGTCTCGGCCGGGTCCCACCGGAGCTCTCCGAGCAGTGAGACGAGGTCCTGGGGCGTGGTGGTGGAGACGAAGCGGCCGCACATGCTCCCCAGCCTCCCACGTCCCACGGACAACGGCGTTCAACGGGGCGCCCGCGCGCCCGGGGTGTGGCCGAAGGCGCGGCGGAAGACGTCGATGAAGGCGCTGGCCGAGGCCCAGCCGCAGCGGTGCGCGACGGCGGTGACCGGCAGTCCCTCGGCGAGCAGGACCAGGGCGTGGTGCAGCCGCAGTTGGGTGCGCCACTGGGGGAAGGTCATGCCGAGGTCGGCGCGGAACATCCGGGACAGGGTGCGGTCGCCGGCGCCGACGGTGCGGCCGAGTTCGGCGAGGGTGCGGCCGTCGGCCGGGTCGGCCTCCAGCAGTGCGCACAGGGCCCGCAGTACCGGTGCGGCGGGGGTGGGCAGGTGCAGCGGCTGCTGGGGGGAGGCGCGCAACTGGTCGAGCAGGACGGCGCGCAGCCGGGCGCGTTCGGGAGTGTCCTGTGCGGGGCCGCGGGTGTGGGCGACGATCAGTTCGCGCAGCAGCGGGCCGACGCCGAGGACGGTCGGGCGGTCGAGGCCGAGCGGGTTGTCGGCGGCGGGCAGGCCGATCAGGTGGAGTTCGAGTTCGCCGTGGGCCCGGTGGGCGTGGACGGTGCCGGCCGGGATCCACAGCGCGCGGTTGCCGGGGGCGACCCAGGAGCCGGCGTCGGTGGTGATGCTCAGCACGCCGCGGGCGGCGTAGGCGATCTGGTGGTCGTCGTGCCGGTGCGCGTCGATGGCGCCGCCCGGGGGCAGCAGCCGGGCCCCGGTCGACGCGACGGGCTCATGGCGGATTCTCGGCATCGGATGGCAGATTATCGGAAGTCCGACGGCGGGTGGAGGCCCGAGGCTGGCGGCATGCCGAAGAACTCCGACCACGGGTCGATCCTGCTGCTCTCCGTCGGGCACTCCTGTGTGGACGTCTACCAGGGTGCGGTGGCGGCCCTGGTGCCCTTCCTCGTCGCCGAACGCCACTACGGCTACGCCGCGGTGTCCGGGGTGGTGCTCGCCGCCTCGCTGCTCTCCTCGGTGGCGCAGCCGCTGTTCGGGGCGCTCACCGACCGTCGGCCGCTGCCCTGGCTGCTGCCGGTCAGCACGCTGTTGGGTGGGGCGGGCATCGCGCTCAGCGGGGTGAGCGGCTCGTACGGGCTGACGCTGCTCTTCGTGGCGCTGTCCGGGGTCGGGGTGGCGGCCTACCACCCGGAGTCGGCCCGGGTGGCCCGGCTGGCGGCGCAGCGGGCGCCGGGGACGCCGGGGACGCAGGGGACGCAGGGAGTGTCCGCGGCGCCGGGCGGGCCGGGCGTCCACCGGGGGATGGCCTGGTTCTCGCTGGGCGGCAACCTGGGCTTCGCGGCCGCCCCGCTGCTGGTCGCCGCGGTGGTCGGGACGGGCGGCCTGCGGCTGACCCCGCTGCTGGCCCTGCCCGCGCTCGCGGGCGCCGCGCTCTGCCTGCCGGTGCTGCGCGAGCTGGAGCGGCGCCGGGCGGCCGGGGTGGCGCAGCCCCCGGCGCCGGCCGCCGACGACCGGGCGGCCTTCCTGAGGCTGTCGCTCGCGGTGGTCTGCCGCTCGATCGCCTTCGTCGGGCTGAGTACCTTCCTCTCCCTGTTCGCCACCCAGCGCCTCGGCGGCGGTCCGGCGGCGGGTACCGCGGCGTTGGTGGTGCTGTACGCGGGCGGTGCGGTGGGTTCGGTGCTGGGCGGCGCGCTGGCGGACCGGTGGGGGCGGGTCGCGGTGTCCCGCTGGTCGTACCTGGTGGCGGCGGTCGCGGTGGCCGGGGTGCTGCTGGTGCCGGGCCCGGCGCTGTACCTGTTCGTGGCGCTGACCTCGGCGGGGCTGTACGTGCCGTTCTCGCTGCAGGTCACCCTGGGGCAGGACTACCTGCCGTCGCGGATCGGCACGGCGAGCGGGATCACCCTCGGGCTGACGGTCAGCATCGGCGGCCTGGCGAGCCCGGTGATCGGCGCCCTCGCGGACGCGACCTCGCTGCGTACGGCGCTGCTGCCGCTGGTGCTGATGCCGGTGCTGAGCTGGGCGCTGTTCCGGACGCTGCCGGAGCCCGTGCTGCCGGAGCCGGTGCTGCCGGAGCCCGTCGGGCGGTGACCGCCGGGCCCACCTCCGCACAGGAGTCGAACGGGTCGAACGGCCGGACCTGGCGGCCGCGCGTCACGCCGGCCGTCCTCCTTCGTTCATGTCGACTGCGGTCGTCGACGGGGAGCGGTTCTTCGCCGACCTGGCGCGGGAGTGCCGGGGGCGGAGGTGGTGGAGGGGTTGTAGGCCTGGGTTTCAGCCGTCGCGCGGGTCGTCCTCCGTCCACGGGCGCAGCTTCTCCGGGTTGCGGACCGCCCAGATGCGGGTGATCCGGCCGTCCGCCAGCTCGAACGCCGCCACCGTCGCGGTGCGGCCGCCGTGCCGGGCCACCAGGCCGGGGCGGCCGTTGACGGTCCGTTCGAGGAGTGTGAGCCCGGGGGCCCGGTCGGCGAGGTGGACCAGGTACTGGGCGATCCGCTCGCCGCCCCGGACCGGGCGCAGGGCGGCGCCGGCCAGGCCGCCGCCGTCGGCGGTCATCGTGGCGTCGGGGGCGAGCAGGGCGATCAGGGCCGTGATGTCCCGGGCCTCCCAGGCCTCCTTGAAGTGCCGCACCAGACCGGCCTGCGCGCCCGTCGGCGTCGCCGGGGCCTGCGCGGCCCTGATCCGTCGGCGGGCGGAGGCGGCCAGCTGCCGGCAGGCCGCCGGGGTCCGGCCGACGATCCCGGCGACCTCGGGGAAGGGGTAGCGGAAGACGTCGTGGAGGATGAACGCCACCCGCTCGGCCGGGGTCATCGCCTCCAGCACGACCAGGAAGGCCATGCTCACCGACTCGTCCAGGGTCACCCAGTCCGCCGGGTCGGCCGGTCCGCCGCCGGCCGGCCCGCCGATCCACTCGCTGCGGTCGGGCAGCGGCTCGGGGATCCACTCGCCCACGTAGCGCTCCCGCCGGGCCCGCGCCGATCCGAGCAGGTCCAGGCAGACCCGGGTGGCCACCGTGGTCAGCCAGGCGCCCGGCGAGGCGATGGTCTCCTGCTGCCGGCGGGGCAGCGCGTACCAGCGGGCGTACGTCTCCTGCACCGCGTCCTCGGCCTCGGCCAGCGAACCGAGCAGCCGGTAGGCCAGGTTGATCAGCTGCCGCCGCTCGCCGACGATCACGCTCGGCTCCGGTACGGGCCGCTCCTGCCCGGGCTCGGACGGGGTGTTCATGGTCGGGGCCGCTCCCTGCCTCGTCTTGTCCGCCGGCGCTCTCGCCGCTCTTGCCGCGCTCGCGGCTCCTGCCGTTCTCGCCGCTGCGACCCGACCACGAGCCGGCCTGCGATGTCCGGCCCGGGACGGACCCCGCCTCACACTTCGCCGGCCTGTGTCGTCGGATCACCGGGACACTATCGATCAACCGCCGCGAGGCAGAAGAGGGGACCACGACATGGCCATCCACACCACGGCGAGGGCGGCGACGGGGACGGCGTCGGGAACGGCGGTGGCACAGCGCACCCGGGCCTTCCTGCGGGTCTCCGTCGCGCTCCAGACCGCGACCGTGCTCCTCCAGGCGGTCTCGGCCGGCCTGCTGCTCTCCACCTCCTACGGCGAACTCCTGCACGGCATCGGCGCGCGGGTCATGTACGGGGCCTCGATGCTGTACGTGCTCGCCGCCGTCCTGGCCTGGCGGCCGGGCGGCGGCTCGCCCCGCCCGATCCTGTACGCGTCGGGCTTCCTGGTGCTGGCCTCGGCGCAGGTCGTCCTCGGCATCGCGCACGTGCCGTCGGTCCACGTCCCGCTGGGCGTGCTGATCTTCGGCCTGAGCGTGGCCGTGCTGGTCCGGATGCCGGCCGCCCGCTCCGTGCGGACGGCCGGCCCCGGGTCCTCCTGACGCGTTCGGCTCAGGAGCCGGGGGTCCAGCTCTGGCCGGCGGCCGGGCGGGTGGTGACGGGGGTGCCGGCGGTGCCGGCGCCCGCGTCGAGGGCGAGGCCGGTGGCGACGTTGGTGACGGTGACGCCGGCCGGGCCCTGTGTCAGTTTCCACTCCTGCCAGGGGTTGCCGGGCGACAGGTCGAGCAGGTAGGCGCTGTTGCCGGCCGAGCTTCCGGCGGAGAGCACGGTGTGCCGGTGGGTGGCGGTGGCGCAGTTGTCGGTGATCCGGACGGTGCCGTCGGGGTTGGTGGTGAAGGTCCACTGCTGCGCCGCGTCACCGGGGCGCGCGGGCTCCAGGTCGGTGATCGAGGCGATCGGCGCGGTGCAGGAGCCGAGCAGCGAGAGCGCGAGGCCGCCGCTGGTCAGCGTGTGGTACTTCCCGTCGTCGACGACGCCCGACGGCCCGCCCGTCGACGCCGGGGTGAGCCGGTAGAGGGCCGCGCCGTGCGCCGGGAGCGAGGCGCCGATCGGCCCGGTGACGGTCGAACTCGCGCCCGTCCACAGCTCCTTGGCCTGGTAGCCGGAGCCGCCGAGGCCGAGTTCGGTGAGACTGGTGGAGACGCTGCGGCCGGCCGACGGGTCCTGGTTGACCAGCAGCACGGCGGTGTCGCCGTTGGCGAGCTGCCGCTTGAGGACCACCGGCGCGCGCCCGTCGGCCGGCCTGGCGCCGACCAGGGTGGCGGGCTTGGCGAGGCCGTCCTGGTCGATCGCGATCACCTCGCGGTTCTTCAGGATCGCCAGGCTCGCGCCGTCGATCCCGGTGGACCAGGTGTAGCCGCCGTCGCTGTGCTGGGACTGCGCGGCGGTGCGCAGGTCGGCGCCGGAGATCAGCGGCGCGGCGAGCATCGCGAGGATCGAGGTCTCGGTGCGGGACTCGTCGTCGGTGAAGGGCTTGTGGCAGACGCAGGTGTCGGTGGTGCCCCACAGGCCGTAGACGTCCTGCCAGCCGGTGAACATCATGTCCAGGTCGTTCCAGCTGCCTGGGCGGACGTTGCCCGGGTACTGCAGCGCGGTCTGCAGCTGCCCGTTCCAGAGCACCCCGTCGAGCTCGCTGTCCCGGTCGCCGCCGATCCGGCAGAGGTTGGCGACCTGGCCGCACCAGACGCCGGTGGGCGCGTAGCCGGGGGCGTGGAACGGGGCCGTCCCGGCGGCCTGGACCACCGGGTCGGTGCGGGCCGGGTCGTCGGCGGCGAGCAGGTACGGGACGCCGGTGTGGGCGGGCTGGGCGGAGACGCTGAGGGTGACCTTGGGCCTGCCCTGGGCGGCGGAGGCGGCGTCCAGGGCGCGCTGGAAGGTCTGCACCCGGGCGTAGACCGAGCGGGTCAGCTCCTTGCCCTCGCCCTGGGTGTAGTAGTTGTGCCCGTCCGGGCCGACGATCTGCGGGCCGTACGGGCAGTCGTCGTACTTGACGAAGTCGACGCCCCAGGAGACGAAGTCGGCCGCGTCGGTGGACTCGTGGCCGAGGCTGCCGGGGTGCATCTGGCAGGTGAGGTAGGTGTCGGTGGCGTAGAGGCCGAACTTCATGCCCTTGCCGTGCGCGTAGCGGGCCAGGTACTCGATGCCGTTGACGCTGCGCCCGTCCACGGTCTGCGCGGGGAAGTGGTCGGGGCGGGGGATCAGGTGGCCGGAGGTCGGGTCGTTGCCGGTGCCGTCGGTGCCGCTGACCGGGTTCCCGGCGTTGTCGTACAGCTGCATGCCGCCGTCGGCGTTGCGGACCAGGTCGGTGCTCTGGCCGTCGCGGTGCCAGAGCGACCAGCCGTCGTCGATGGTGACGGTGTCGTACCCGGCCGCCACCAGGCCGTTGGCGGCCATGAAGTCGATGGTCTGGACGACCTGCTCCTGGGTGACCTCGGTGCCGAGGGAGTTCCAGGAGTTCCAGCCCATGGGCGGGGTCAGGGCGTTGCCGTTGCCGAGCGCGGCGGCCGGGGCGGCCGTGCCGAGGCCGACGGCTCCCAGGCCGGCGGTGGCGAGGGCGAGGGACAGGAGGGATGCCGCGAGACGGCGGCGGGTTCGGCGCATGTGCGCACTCCTGAGGATGTGGGGGGACCGGTTGGTCGGGAAGATTCATGGGG
>NZ_JBSHAP010000188.1:0-13294 GCF_053611565.1 Kitasatospora sp. NPDC054795 | reverse complement strand
GAGTGCCGGCGGGCCGCCCCGGCCCCGGTCCCGTGATCGGGTCTCCCGACCCCGTGATCAGGGCAGGTCGAGCACCTGGGCCCGTCGCTCGGCCGGGTTGAGGTGGTACAGCAGCAGGAGCCGCGAGGTGCCGCCCTGCGACCGGTGCACGTCCAGGACGGCGCCCGGGCCGGCCGGGACCACCACCGCGGTCGGGCCGGTGAGGCCGGCCCGTACGGTGAGTGCCGGCCGCAGCACGTCCAGCGGGACGGTCGGGGCGGTGCCGTTCAGTCCGATGGCGCAGAGCGCGTCCGCCACGTCCGGCGTACCGGCCCCGGCGTAGCCGGTCCACACGCCGTAGCGGACGGTGCTGTGCCCGGGCGCGACGCCGGGCAGGGCACTCAGCCGGACGGGCAGCACCAGGACATCGCTGTCGAGCAGGGCGGTGTCGGTGTCGCCCCAGTGGGCGTTGAGCGGCTGGACGTCCAGTTCGGCCCCGGTGCGGGCGTCCAGGGCCCGGGAGACCAGGACGTCGCTGCCGCGCAGCCGGTCGGCCTTGAGGACGACATCGGTGCTGCCGTCCCCGTCGGTGTCCAGCGCCACCCGCACCCCGTACAGCCCCACCGGGGTGGCCGCGGGCGCCCACAACTGCGCTCCCACGTACAGCAGTTCGGAGTCGACGGCGGCGCCCGCCGCGCGCAGGTCGGCGGACCGCTCGCCGGGGTGCTCGACGCAGACCTCCTGCGCCGGGCCCGGCTCCCCCCCGGTGCCCTTCGGCCGGACGCCCGCGCCCGGCGTGACCGCCGCGTCACCGCCGCCGGGCGGGCAGTCCGGCCAGCGGATCCCCTCGCCGCCGAGCGCGAGGGCGCTGACCAGCCCGGGCTGTTCGCCGGGCGCGGCGCGGCCGCCGAGGGCGACCAGCGTACCGTCCCGGGCGGTGCGGACGGTGGCCGTCGCCATGAGGTCGCCGGTCGGGCGGGGGGCGGCCAGCACCGGGATCCGCAGCTGCGGCGGCGTGTCGTCGCCGACGGGCGTGAGCAGCACCCGGCCGGAGAGCTCGCCCCGGTAGCTGCGGGCCCGGCCGCCCTGCACGGTGTCGACGGTCGGGTCGGGCGCCCGCCCGAGCTCCCCCGGCACGGCGAGCGTCACCCGCACCCGGGCGGTACCGCCCGCCGGGACGTCCACCCGGGGCGGCGTCACCCGGTAGGAGGCGCCGGGCAGTCGGGTGGCGGCCGCGTAGGAGGTGCGGTAGGTCAGCGGCGCGGCCGAGGTGTTGCGCACCTCGATCTCCCGGGTCACCGCCGTCGGCCCGCCGACCTCGACCGGCCCGAAGGAGACGCCGACGACGCCCTCCACGGCGCCCTCGCCCACCGCGTAGGCGACGGCGGGCGTGCGGACCGCCCTGTCCACCCGGACCCGCCCGGCGCCGGTGCGCTCGGGCCCGTAGACCGGCCCGCCGCGGTCGTCGCCGAGGTAGGTGTCGACGGTGGTGTTCATCAGCGCGGCCTTGACCTGCTCGACCGGCCAGCCCGGGTGCGCGGCGCGGACCAGCGCGGCGAGTCCGGCCACGTGCGGGGTGGCCATCGAGGTGCCGCTCTCGCGCTGGCCGCCGGCGCCGCTGCCGACCAGGCTGGACCAGATGCTCTCGCCGGGGGCCGCCAGGTCGGGCTTGACCACGCCCGGCACGCCGATGCCGCGCGAGGTGAAGTCGGTCAGGGTGTCGACCCGGGCCGGCTGGTCCTGCGCGACCGAGCCGTGCAGCGTGTTGCCGGGCGCCGCGAGCCGGATCCGCACCGGCCCGGCGGCCGCGGCCTGCCGGAGCCGGTCGCCGTCGGCACGCGCCAGCAGCGCGGCCGGGATCCGGTCGTTGCCGGAGATCTCGGCCAGGTGGTCGGAGTCGGCGGCGTACAGGGCGCCGATCGCGCCCGCGTCGGCGGCGTGGTCGGCGCGCGGGCCGGAGTTGCAGACCCGGTCGGCCTCCCGGGTGCGCCAGGCGAGCAGCGCGATCCGGCCCTTCAGCCGTTGCCGGTCGGCCTCGCTGAAGTCGGTGCAGCCATCCGACTGGTCGGCGGGCAGGGCGAGTTCGCCGCTGACGTCGCCGGTGGACCAGCCCTGGTAGCGCTCGCTCCAGTGCGCCGGGACGATTCCGGCCCGCTCGACCGGGGCGAGCACGGTGATGCCGTCCACGTCGGCGTGCCCGTGCACCGAGGCGGCGACGGTGATCGCCCGGGCGGCGGTGCCGGGGCTGCCGCCGATGCCGTACACGTCGCCGTCGTTGCCCGCCGCCGCGACCACGACGGTGCCCAGTTCGGCGAGCCGGTCGACGGCCAGGGCGTCGGTGTCGTCGGTGCTGCCGAAGTGGCTGCCGAGCGAGAGGTTGACGACGTCCAGCCGGTCGCTCAGGTCGCCGTCCCCGTTGGGGTCGGCGGCCAGGTCGAGCGCCTCGGCGACCCGGTCGGTGGAGCCGTCGCAGCCGAACACCCGGATCGCGTACAGCTGGGCGCCGGGGGCGGTGCCGGGGCCGATCCGGAAGCCGGCCGGGTCCAGCCCGGGCCCGTACGGACCGGTGTACGGGCGGCCGTCGGCGGTGACGCCGTACCCGGCGGCGGTGCCGGCCACATGGGTGCCGTGCCCGTTGCGCACGCAGTCGATCGGGTTGTCGCCGGGGTGCGGCACCGGCTGGTGGTGCGGGGAGGCCGGGTCGGGGTCGTAGTCGTCGCCGACCAGGTCCTTTCCGCCGACCACCTTGGCGTTGGGGAAGAGCGCGGGCGGCGCGGGCTTGCCGCGCTCGACCGAGCGGAAGGCCTCCTCGGTGCCGGGTCCGCCGAAGTCGGCGTGGGTGTAGTCGATGCCGCTGTCGATGATCCCGATCCGCATGCCCTGCCCGGTGCCGGCCGTCCGGTCGCCGGCCCAGACCTGCGGGGCGCCGGTCAGCGGGACGGAGTGGGCGTTGTCGCGCCGCTTGGCGACGATCGGGTGGACGGCCCGGACGCCCGGCAGTGCCCGCAGCGCGGGCAGCCGGTCGGCGGGCGCGCTGACCGCGAGGCCGGTGAGCACGGTGCGGGTGCGGTAGAGCTCGCGCGCGGCGGGTGCCGCCCGGTGGACGGCCCCGGCGAGCCGGTCGAGCGCGTCCCCGGTCCGGGACCGCTGGGCGGCGCCGGCCCGCGCGGCCTCGCGGCGGACGTCCTCCGGGGAGCGCCGGGCCCGCCGGGCCCCGTCGGCGGCGCGCCGCCAGGCGGAGCCGGTCGTCTCGGTGGTGAGTTCGAGCAGGACGGAGGCCGTTCGGCCCGCCCCTGGCGGTCCGGCGGTCGGTGGTCCCGCGGTCGGTGGGCCGCCGGCCGCCGGGGTGGCGGCGAGGACGGCGCTTCCGGCCAGCAGGGCCAGGGTGAGGCCGATCCGGGCGGCGGGTCGGCGGACGGGTGGCAGACGCACTGGGCCCTCTCCCCCGGCAGGGGGACTGATCCGCACTCCGTGTCGCTGACGCCCGCCCACGCGAACGTCGATCACCCCTCCGAGAGCCCCAAATTAGGATGATCGGCCGGCGGGGACGAGCAACTTCCCTCGGACGGAGCGGGGTTGCACTCTACTGGGTGACATCCCGCGCGCCCGTACGGCCCATTCGGCCGATGAACGCCGGCCGACACCCGGCCCGACGGCGGGGCCGGACGGCGGCGGCGGTCACCCGAGGGCGGGGCCGGTCACCCGGGGGGCGTCAGTGGTGGCCGGTCACGCCGCCGTTGTCCCGGCGGTCCAGCGAGCGCTGCAGGGCGGCGGCCGCGAAGGGGTTCCGCTCGGCGGCCCGGCGGCGGCGCGGGGCACGGACGGGGGCGGTGGCGGGGGCGGACGTGGCGTGACGGTCGGCGGTCGGCGACATACCGGGCTCCTTGGAAGCGGCGCCGCGGAGGGCGGGCGCGAAGAGGGGGGAGGGAGCGCGGGAGCAGGGATCGCCTGCTCGTGAAGGCGCACGCGCACACGGGCCGCACACCCTGGCTACAGGGGCGGCACACCGTATGGCCCTTCCACGGTACGGCCGCGCCCCGGCCGTGTCTGCACGAATACTTGGATTTCCTAGTATCTGAGACGGGCGTCACCCGGGAGAACGCAGCAGGGCCGGGAGGGTCAGCCCAGGTCGACCGAGCGCGCGAAGTGGGCGCCGATCTCGGCGGCGATGGCCGACAGCACCTCCTGCGGGATCTCGGTGTCCACGGTGATGGAGGCCAGCGCGTTGCCGCCGTCGCGGGCGACCTGCATGCCGGCGATGTTGATGCCCGCGTCGCCGAGGTGGCGGCCGAGCACGCCGACCACGCCGGGGCGGTCCTCGTACTTGAAGAAGGCCATGTGGTCGGTGAGCGCCACGTCCACGTCGAAGGCGTCCACGCCGACGATCTTCTGGGTCTGCTTGGGGCCGGCCAGCGTGCCGGAGATGGCGATCTCCTCGCCGCCCCCGAGCGTGCCGCGGACGGTGATCACGTTGCGGTGCTCGGGGCTCTCGCTGGAGGTGGTCAGCCGGACCTCGACACCGCGCTCCTGGGCGAACAGCGGGGCGTTGACGTAGGACACCGTCTCCGCCACCACGTCCTCGAACACGCCCTTCAGCGCGGACAGTTCGAGCACCTTCACGTCGTGCTGGGTGATCTCGCCGCGGACCTCGACGTCGAGGCGGACGGCCACCTCGCCGGCCAGCGCGGTGAAGATCCGGCCGAGCTTCTCGGCGAGCGGCAGGCCCGGGCGGACGTCCTCGGCGATCACGCCGCCCTGGACGTTCACCGCGTCCGGCACCAGCTCGCCGGCCAGCGCGAGGCGCACCGACCTGGCGACCGCGATGCCGGCCTTCTCCTGCGCCTCGTCGGTGGAGGCGCCCAGGTGCGGGGTGGCGACCACGTTGTCGAAGGCGAACAGCGGGGAGTCGGTGCACGGCTCCTTGGCGTACACGTCCAGGCCGGCGCCGGCCACCCGGCCGTCGCGCAGCGCGCTCGCCAGCGCCTCCTCGTCCACGATGCCGCCGCGGGCGGCGTTCACGATGCGGACGGTCGGCTTGACCTTGTGCAGCGCCTCGTCGCCGATCAGGCCGATGGTCTCCGGGGTCTTGGGGAGGTGGACGGTGATGAAGTCCGAGACCTCCAGCAGCTCCTCCAGGGTGACCAGCTTGACGCCCATCTGCGCGGCGCGGGCGGCCTGGATGTAGGGGTCGTACGCGACGATCTTCATCCCGAACGCGGACATCCGCTGGGCGACCAGCACGCCGATCCGGCCGAGGCCGACGACACCGAGGGTCTTCTCGCTCAGCTCGACGCCGGTGTACTTGTTGCGCTTCCACTCGCCCTGCTTGAGCGCGGCGTTGGCCGGCGCGATGTTGCGGGCGACGGAGATCAGCAGGCCACAGGCGAGCTCGGCGGCGGTGACGATGTTGGAGGTCGGCGCGTTGACGACCATCACGCCGGCCTTGGTGGCGGCGGAGACGTCCACGTTGTCCAGGCCGACACCGGCCCGGGCGACCACCTTGAGCTTGCGGGCGACGGCCAGCGCCTCGGCGTCGACCTTGGTGGCGGAGCGGATCAGGATCGCGTCGACGTCGGCGATCGCGGTGAGCAGCTCGGTGCGGTCGGCGCCGTTGCAGCGGCGGATCTCGAAGTCGGGGCCGAGGGCGTCGACGGTGGCGGGCGAGAGCTCTTCGGCAATCAGAACTACGGCGCTTTTGGATGTCACAGTGCTCACGACAGTGGGTCCTTAACTGTCCGGTTCCCCCGGGCACGTAGGTGGCGTGGAGGGCGGGGGAAGGTGGCATGCCGCGTAGATAGACGCACGACGCTGTGGGCCTGACGCGCACTCGGAGTGTATCGACGGGCTGGACAGCGGGCTGCTCCCGTCCGGCGAAATCACCCGGACGAGAGCAGCCTACTTGTACAACGAGGTAACAAAATCGGGGCCGGCGGCGCAGCCGGTGCCGGCCCGGAAGGAAGTCAGGCCTTCTCGTTGACCCAGCTCATCAGCGAGCGCAGCTTCTTGCCGGTGGTCTCCAGCAGGTGGTCCTCGTCGGCCTTCTTGTACTCGTTGTACTTGGGCAGACCCGCCTTGTACTCGGCGATCCAGGTGTTGGCGAAGGTGCCGTCCTGGATCTCGGCGAGGACCTTCTTCATCTCGGCCTTGGTGGCGTCGGTGATGATCCGCGGGCCGGTGACGTAGTCGCCCCACTCGGCGGTCTCGGAGACCGACCAGCGCATCTTCTCCAGGCCGCCCTCGTACATCAGGTCGACGATGAGCTTCAGCTCGTGCAGGCACTCGAAGTAGGCGATCTCCGGCTGGTAGCCGGCCTCGACCAGGGTCTCGAAACCGGCCTTCACCAGGGCGGCGGTGCCACCGCAGAGGACGGCCTGCTCACCGAACAGGTCGGTCTCGGTCTCCTCGGTGAAGGTGGTCTTGATGACGCCGGCCTTGGTGGCGCCCAGGCCCTTGGCGTACGACAGCGCCAGGGCGAAGGCGTTGCCCGAGGCGTCCTGCTCGACCGCGACGATCGCGGGGACGCCGCGGCCCTCCTCGTACTGGCGGCGGACCAGGTGGCCCGGGCCCTTCGGGGCGACCATGCAGACGTCGACGTCCGCCGGGGGCTTGATGAAGCCGAAGCGGATGTTCAGGCCGTGGCCGAAGAACAGGGCGTCGCCGGCCTTCAGGTGCGGGGCGATGTCGGCCTCGTAGACGTCGGCCTGGATCGGGTCCGGCACCAGGATCATGATGACGTCGGCCTCGGCCGCCGCCTCGGCCGGGGTGACGACGCGCAGGCCGGCCTCCTCCGCCTTGGCGCGGGACGTGGACTCCGGCTTCAGGCCGACCCGGACGTCGGCACCGGAGTCGCGCAGCGACAGCGCGTGGGCGTGGCCCTGGCTTCCGTAGCCGATGACCGCGACCTTGCGGCCCTGGATGATGGACAGGTCGGCGTCGTCTTCGTAGAACAGCTCGGCCACGGGGGCACATCTCCTTGCGTGATGGTTGCCGGGTACGCGGTGCTCACCGTATGCGCACGCGGCGGGGGTTTGGGTCTTTGCGTCAGGGTTTGAGACGGCGCTGTTTACGCGCTGCGGTCCAGGGCGCGCAGCGAGCGGTCCGTGATGGAACGCGCGCCGCGGCCGATGGCGACCAGGCCGGACTGGACCAACTCCTTGATGCCGTAAGGCTCCAGCATCCGGAGCATGGCCTCCAGCTTGTCCGAACTGCCGGTGGCCTCGATGGTCACCGCTTCGGGCGACACGTCGACGGTCTTGGCACGGAACAGCTGGACGATCTCGACGATCTGCGACCGGGTCTCGTTGTCGGCGCGGACCTTCACCAGGACCAGTTCCCGCTGGATCGCAGCGGACTGGTCGAGTTCGACGATCTTTATCACGTTCACGAGCTTGTTGAGCTGCTTGGTGACCTGTTCCAGCGGGAGGTCCTCGACGTTGACCACGATCGTCATCCGGGACACGTCCGGATGCTCGGTCGAGCCGACGGCGAGGGAGTCGATGTTGAAGCCCCGACGGGAGAACAGGGCGGCGATGCGGGCGAGCACGCCGGGCTTGTTCTCGACCAGGACGGAGAGGGTGTGCTTGGACATGTGATTCCTCAGTCGTTCTGGAAACTGCAGGGGCTGGTCAGTCGAGGTCGTCGCCGAAATCGGGGCGCACGCCCTTGGCGAACTGGATCTCGTCGTTGCTGGTGCCGGCCGCGACCATCGGCCAGACCATGGCGTCCTGGTGGACGATGAAGTCGATGACCACCGGGCGGTCGTTGATCTCCATCGCCTGCTTGATGACCGCGTCGAGGTCCTCGGGGCGCTCGCAGCGCAGGCCGACGCAGCCCATCGCCTCGGACAGCAGGACGAAGTCGGGGATCCGGGTGCCCTGGGCCGGCGGCTCGATGCCGTCGTGGCCGGGGCCGGAGTGCAGCACGGTGTTGGAGTAGCGCTGGTTGTAGAACAGCGTCTGCCACTGCCGGACCATGCCCAGCGAGCCGTTGTTGATGACCGCGACCTTGATCGGGATGTCGTTCAGGGCGCAGGTGACCAGCTCCTGGTTGGTCATCTGGAAGCAGCCGTCGCCGTCGATGGCCCAGACCGCGGTCTCCGGGCGGCCGGCCTTGGCGCCCATCGCCGCGGGGACGGCGTAGCCCATCGTCCCGGCGCCGCCCGAGTTGAGCCAGGTGCCCGGCTTCTCGAACTGGATGAACTGCGAGCTCCACATCTGGTGCTGGCCCACGCCCGCGGCGTAGATGGCCTCGGGGCCGACCAGCCGGCCGATCCGCTCGATGACCTGCTGCGGCGAGAGCTGTCCGTTCGGGGCCGGCTCGTAGCCGAGCGGGTAGGTCTTCTTCCACTCGTCGAGCCGCTCCCACCACTCGGTGTAGTCGCCCCGGTGGCCGGCGTCGAACTCGGCCTGGACGGCGACGATCAGGTCGGCGAGCACCTCGCGGGCGTCGCCGACGATCGGCACGTCCGCCGGGCGGTTCTTGCCGATCTCGGCCGGGTCGATGTCGGCGTGGACGACCTTGGCGCCGGGGGCGAAGCCGTCCAGCTTGCCGGTGACGCGGTCGTCGAAGCGGGCGCCGAGGGTGAACAGCAGGTCCGCCTTCTGGAGCGCGGTGACGGCCGGGACGGAGCCGTGCATGCCGGGCATGCCCAGGTGCTGGGGGTGGCTGTCCGGGAAGGCGCCGAGCGCCATCAGGGTGGTGACCACCGGGGCGCCGGTCAGCTCGGCGAGGATCCGCAGCTCGGCGGTGGCCCGCGCCTTGAGCACGCCGCCGCCGACGTACAGCACCGGACGCTTGGCGCCGACCAGCATCTTCGCGGCCTCGCGGATCTGCTTGGCGTGCGGCTTGGTCACCGGGCGGTAGCCGGGCAGCGCGGTCTCGACCGGCCAGCGGAAGGTGGTGGTCGCCTGGAGCGCGTCCTTGGCGATGTCGACCAGGACCGGGCCGGGGCGGCCGGTGGCGGCGATGTGGAAGGCCTCCGCGATCACCCGGGGGATCTCGGCCGGGTCGGTGACCAGGTAGTTGTGCTTGGTGATCGGCATCGTGATGCCGCAGATGTCCGCCTCCTGGAAGGCGTCGGTGCCGATCGCCTTGGAGGAGACCTGGCCGGTGATCGCGACGACCGGCACCGAGTCCATGTAGGCGTCGGCGATCGGGGTGACCAGGTTGGTCGCGCCCGGGCCGGAGGTCGCCATGCAGACCCCGACCCGGCCGGTGGCCTGGGCGTAGCCGGTGGCGGCGTGACCGGCGCCCTGCTCGTGGCGGACCAGGATGTGGCGCACCTTGACGGAGTCCATCAGGGGGTCGTACGCGGGAAGGATGGCCCCGCCCGGAATGCCGAAGACGGTGTCCGCGCCCACGGCCTCCAGGGAGCGGATGAGCGACTGGGCGCCGGTCATGGTCTCGACGACGTGCTGGGGAGCGGGAGCGTTGGCGGCCGGGTTGTCCCCGCGGCGGGGGGATGCGGCGTGCTCAGTCATCTGCCTGTCTCTTCTCGGGATTTGCCGACCAGGTGCTGCGGGCCCCGGTGCTGCGAGGGTGGGGTCCCGGTCCGGGCCGAGCGCCGGCTCTGCCTCAATCGTCCCGCTCCATCCGACAAGTCGGACATGCTCGGGCGGCCGAGGCCAGGGGTCTTGCGGAGGTGGAACAGCGTCAGTGCAACAAAAAACCCCTCGTGCCCAAGGGCATGCGAGGGGTGGCGCGTCGGGCTGTCACGAGCAGGGCGTACGAGCCCACTCAGCCGACGCGCCCGCCAAGTACGAGAATTCGGGTGCGCATGGCAACGACCTTCCTCCCGTCCGGGGCGGCATGTCAAGCAGGTGGGACGACCGTCTCGCCATGCGGACCTCCCGGCGGACCAGTGACGGCACGGTGTTCGGGCAGGTCAGAGCCGCCATGGTGATGTGCGCCACGTCCCGGCTCGGCGTCCGTGCGGCCGCCCGTCCGGCCACCCGTCCGGGTGTCGTCGGCGGCGGGAGGGTACGAGCGGCGGGCCGGGACCGGGCCCGCCGGCGCGGGCAGCGGGTAGCCGCGGCGGGCCAGCGCCCGGCGCAGCCGGGGCTCGTCCAGCGGCGGCGCGAAGGCCGAGCCCTGGGCCTGCCCGCAGCCCAGCTCCTGCAGCGCGGAGACCTGGCGGGGCAGGTCCACCCCCTCGGCGGCGGTGGCCATCCCGAGGTCGCGGCCGAGCCGCAGCACGTGCCCGGCCAGGGTGCGGCTGAGCGCGGACTCGCCGAGGTCCTGGACGAGCGTGCGGTCCAGCTTGAGCCCGTCCAGCGGCAGCCGGGCGAGGGCGCCGAGCGAGCCGCCGCCGGCGCCGTACCCGGCCAGCCAGGTGGAGACGCCCAGCCCGCGCAGGGCGGAGAGCCGGCGGCCGAGCTCGTCGGCGAGCGAGTCCGGGCCCATCCGGGCCACCTCGATCACCAGCTCGTCGGCCGGCAGCCCGCTGTCGCGCAGCGCCGCGGCCACCGTCTCGTACAGGCCGGGCGAGCAGAGCCGTTCCACGGAGAGCCGGACGGCCACCGGGACGGGCTCCGGCGCGCCGCGGCCCCGGCCCGGCAGGGTGCGCCGCTCGACGGCCGCGCTGACCGCCTCCAGGACCAGCCAGCGGGAGAACCGGGTGGCCGCGTCGCCGTGCTCGCTCGAGCGCAGGAACTCGGCCGGGGTGAGCAGCAGGCCGCCCACCGAGCGCCAGCGGGCCTGCGCCTCGACGCCGGTCACCGCGCCGCTGCGCAGGTCCACCACGGGCTGGTGGAGCAGCGTGAAGCCGCCCTCCCTCACCGCCATCCGCAGCCGTTCCTCCAGTTCGGTGCGGCGCTCCAGGTCGGCCCGCATCGCGGGGGTGTAGAGCACCACCCGGCCCTTGCCCTCGGACTTGGCCCGGTACATCGCGAGGTCGGCGTTGCGCATCAGCTCGTCGGCGGCGACCCTGGGGTCGGCCGCCGGGCCGCGCTCGGGGGTGCCGAAGGCGATGCCGATGCTGGCGGCGACGCCGAGTTCGGCACCGCCGATCCAGTACGGCTCGGAGAGCGCGAGGCGCAGCCGCTCGGCCAGCTCCTGGACCTGGAGGCGGCCTAGCGGGCCGCAGACCAGCGCGGCGAACTCGTCGCCGCCGAACCGGGCGACGGTGTCCCCGCAGCGGACGGCGCTCTGGAGCCGGCGGGCGGCCTGCACCAGCAGTTCGTCGCCGACCTGGTGCCCGGCGGTGTCGTTGACCGCCTTGAAGCCGTCCAGGTCGAGGAAGAGCACCGCGATCCCGGCACCCGTCCCGCCCTGCTGGCCGCGGGCGCCGAGGGCGGCCCGCAGCCGCTGGGTGAACAGCGCCCGGTTGGGCAGGTCGGTGAGCGGGTCGTGGAAGGCGTTGTGCTGCAACTGGGCCTGGAGCATGACGCGTTCGGTGACATCCCGGCTGTTGAGCAGCAGACCGTCGCGATGTCTGCTGACGGTGGACTCGACGTGCAGCCACTCGCCGGCGCCGGAGCTGATCCGGCACTCGACCCGGGCGGAGAGCTCGGCGCCGCCGGGGCTGCGGTGGGTGGTGAGCCGGACCCTGGCGAGGTAGCGGCGGACCTCGGCGAGCACCCGGCCGACGTCCTCGGGGTGGACCAGGTCCAGCAGGTTGCCGCCGACCAGCTGCTCCGGGTCCCGGCCGTAGACGCCGAGCGCGGCCGGGGAGACGTAGGAGAGCACGCCGTTGGCGCCGGCGATCATGATGACGTCGCTGGAGCCCTGCACCAGGGAGCGGAAGTGCGCCTCCTTGTGGGCGAGTTCCTGGGCCAGCGACAGGTTGTCCAGGAGCATCACGCCCTGCCGGAGGATCAGAGCCAGCCCGACGGTGCAGGCCGCCGCGGCCACCACGCGGTCCAACTCCCGTCCGCCGAGGGCGTTGTAGAGGATTCCGGCGGTGCAGACCGCGGCGGCCGCGTACGGGGTCAGCGCACTGAAGGTGGTGGCCACCCGGCGGTGCGGCAGGCCGCCGGCCGAGGGGTGCTCGCGCAGCGGGCGGCGCCAACGCGGCGACCACGGTGCCCAGGCCAGCAGCAGGCTGCCGGCGAACCAGCCGGCGTCCAGCAGTTCGCCCGAGTGGTAGTTGCTGCGCAGTTCCGGGGAGGTGAACAGGGCGTCGCAGGTGACGGTGACGGCGAGCGCCACCATCGCCGTGTGCACCGCCGCCCGGTTGCCGTCCCGGCCGCCGAAGCGCAGCCCGACCACCAGGCTGACCAGCAGAATGTCCAGCACCGGGTAGGCCAGGTTGAGGGCCAGGCGCAGCGGCGAGCCGTCCTCGCCGGCCGCGATCCGGCCGAGTGCCAGGCTCCAGCTGAGGGTGAACAGCGAGCCGGCGATCAGCCAGCCGTCGAGCAGCAGGCAGAGCCAGCCGGCCGCCGTGCGCGGATGCTGGGCGAGCACCAGGACGCCGGTGATGGCGAGCGGGGCGAAGAGCAGGAAGGCGTACTCGGCGAGCGAGTCCCGGGGCAGCGCGGTGCGCACGACCAGCTCGTACCAGCCCCAGGTGCCGTTGCCGAAGGCGACCATGAGCGAGGAGAGGCCGAACAGCAGCCAGGCCGGGCGGGCGTGCCCGCCGACCGTGCAGCCGTACACCAGGCAGGACAGCGCGGCCGCCAGGGCCGCCGCGGCCAGTCCGAAGTCGCCCATGAAGACGGACAGTTGGTGTGATCCCCAGCCGGCGGCGGCGCCCGCGGCGTAGGCCAGGCAGAGTGCGCCCAGGACGAACCCGGGCAGGGTGCGGCTGACCCGGAGCCGGCACAGCGGGCTGCGGCGGGCGGGCGCGGGCACGTCGGCGGCGGACGTGTCGGTGTGCGGTGCTTCCGGCCGTCCGGTTCCGGGCAGCACCGTTTCGGTGGAGCTCACTCGGCCTCTCCCCCTCCGGCCCGGGGCCTCGCGCCCCGGCCACGGACCACCGGCCGCGCGCCTCTCGGACGTACGCGGTGGCCTGGCGCCCCGTCAGGACGGTGGCCCAGGGGGTGGGCGGCCTGCCGGTCGCCGCACCGTACCGATGCTCCCAAAATGGACCCTACACCAATCCCGTCACTCAATGACACGCACATTCAACTTAGAGTAATGGCGAAAGGGTGGGGAAATGCCCCTGATTCCTACGGATCGGCCCGGTTGGCGGCGGCGCGCGGGCGGGGGCTCACGCGGCGCGCACGGGAGCACGCGGCGGCGCCCGAACACCGGTTCCAGGACGGACGAACGGCGGCCCCGGACCGGTCGGAACCGGTCCGGGGCCGCCCCGGGGCCCGGCGAAGCCGCCCCCGGGGGGCCGATAGTGCGGGGACAGCCGCAGCCCGTGCGGCAGTGG
>NZ_JBSHAP010000187.1:0-13716 GCF_053611565.1 Kitasatospora sp. NPDC054795 | reverse complement strand
GGTCGGGGCCGTCGTCGCCGTCGTACCGCGAGCGGCCGCCGGGTCGCGGGGTCAGGCCGTCCGGCCGGGGGCCGGGTGGGGCAGGCGGCGGCGGACGGCCCACACGGCCGCCGCGAGGGCGAAGCCGTAGACGGACACCAGCCCGTGGCCGTTCTCCTGGGCGAGCCACATCGCGAGGCCCAGCACGGGGACGCCGGCGGCGAGGGCGATCTCCTTGGGGAGGCGGGTGCGGGTGAGGAGGGCGAGGGCGAGGGTGGCGCCGAGGAAGTAGGTGGCGCCGGAGCTGCCGGCGAAGTTGCGCGGGTCGGTGCCGGGACCGCCGCCGAGGCCGAGCAGGGTGTCGATGCGGCCGGGCAGCAGGATTCCGGCGAGGAAGAAGCCGAGGGTGAGCGGAGCGCCCCAGTACCACTGGGCGAGCGCGGCGACGGCGGCGAGGGTGACGAGGTTCCACAGGCCGCCGAACAGGCCGCCGTTCTGCATGAACACCGAGGTGAGCTCGCGCCACCAGCCGGACTTGGCGGGGTCCGCATCCAGCGCGTCCATCGCGCCGGACCAGAGGAGTTGGAGCAGCACGCCCGCGACGGCGACCGCGGTCAGGGCGATCGCGGCCCACGGGAGCAGCCTCCCGCGCAGGGTGTCGCGGCCCACCACGCCGAGCCCGCAGTTGACCATCATGACCATCAGTGCGGCCGTGGTCACGTTGAAGACGATCGCCCCCATGTCCGGCTCCTCCCCCTGGCTCCGGCGTTTTCCAACACCGTTCGAAAACTTGACGGGGCAAAGCTAGCACAGTTTTCGAACAGTGTTGGAAAACGCTGTACGGTGAGGACATGAAGCTCACCAAGGACCGCATCGTCGACGCGGGCATGGCCGTCTTCGCCGAGGTCGGCTACCAGAACCTGTCCATGCGCCAGGTCGCCGACCGGCTCGACGCCCACGCGGGCAGCCTCTACTACCACGTACGCGGCAAGGACGAACTCCTCGCCCTGATGGCCGACCGGGTCTGTCTCCGCGCCTACGACGCCGGCACCCGGGCCCTCACCGCACTCCCGCCCACCGCCACCTGGCACGACCGCACACAGGCCCAGGCCATCGCCCTGCGCCTGAGCATCAAGCAGCACCCCGGCGGCGCCCAACTCCTCGCCGAGAGCCCCGGCATGCTCAGCACCGGTGCCCTCTCCCTGATGGAACGCCTCCTGCGCACCCTCCTCGACGCCGGCCTGCCCGCCGACCACTGCCACATCGCCGCCGACACCCTGCTCAGTCACGTCACCGGCTTCGTCCTCCAGGAACAGAACCAGCCCGCGACACCCCCACCCGTCACCGCCGAGCTCTACACCGAACTGCGCGAACGGTTCCCCCTCCTCATGGACCCGTCCACACCCCGCCACAGCCAGGACGAGAAGTTCGCGCGAAGCGTCCGCCTGCTCTGCGCCGGCATCGCGACGCTCCCCTAGGCTGACGGCATGTCGAACCACGCCCTCGCCGAACGCCACCGGCTCGCCCAACTCCTCACCGCCGCCGGGCCGGACGCGCCCACCCTCTGCGCCGGGTGGACCACCCGGGACCTCGCCGCCCACCTGGTGGTCCGGGAGCGCCGGCCCGACGCGGCGGCCGGCATCCGGGTCGGGGCGCTGGCCGGGTGGACGCGGCGGGTGCAGGACGGGTACGCCGAGCGGCCGTACGAAGAACTGGTGCGGCTGTTCCGGGCCGGGCCTCCGGTCTACTCCCCGTTCGCCCTGCCCGGCGCGGACGAGGCGGCGAACACCGTGGAGTACTTCGTCCACGCCGAGGACGTCGTACGGGCGGCCGAGGACTGGACCGCTCAGCCCGTGCCGCCCGGGCGCGCCGAGGCCCTCTGGCGCCGCCTCCCGCTCATCGCCCGCCTGGAGGCGGGCCGCCGCTCCCCCGTCCGCCTGGCACTCACCCACCCGGACGGCCGTTCCCTCACCGTCGGCCCGGCCGGAGCCGCCACCGTCCGCGTCACCGGCGAACCCGGCGAGCTGGTGCTCTTCACCTACGGCCGCGGGGCCCTGGCCGCCCTCGCCGTCGACGGTGCCTCCGACGCCGTCGAGGCCCTGCGCCACGTCCTTCCCCTGCCCCCGAGGTAGACCGCGGGACCACACCTCCGCCGGGCCACCGGGGAACGCGGCGCCGGACGCCGCTCGGCCGGGGGGCGGCTTCCCCGGCTGCGGATGTCAGTGCCCGGGTGCAGACTCGCAGGTGGCCGGGGTCCGCCCCGGGCCGCCCGGCCGTCCCGTCCGTCGAAGGGCACACCGCCATGCTCACCACCGACTTCCCCATCGGCTCGCCCTGCTGGATCGACCTGGGCAGCCCGGACATCCCCGCCACGGCCGCGTTCTACAACACGGTCTTCGGCTGGACCTTCCTGGAGATCCCCGACACCGGTGGCTACGGCTTCGTCCAGCTGAACGGGAAGACCGTCGGCGCGATCGGCGCGCTCAACGAGGGCGACCCGTCCACCTGGACGACGTACTTCCGCAGCTCCGACGCGGACGCCACCGCCAATGGCGTCCGGCAGGCCGGCGGCAAGGTCCTGGTCGAGCCGATGGACGTGATGCAGGAGGGCCGACTGGCACAGTTCTCGGACCCGCAGGGAGCCCGGTTCGCCGTCTGGCAGTCCGGCAACACCAAGGGCCTGGACGCCGTGTCGGAGGAGGGCGCCCTGGTCTGGGCCGAACTGCACACCTCCGACCAGGACGGCGCCTTCGCCTTCTACCGGCAGCTGTTCGGCTGGCGGGTGGAGAACTTCGAGCCGTCGCCGGGCATGACCTACCGGGTGCTCTCCACCGCCGAGGGCGACCAGCGGGACACCGGCTTCGGCGGCATCGCCCCGACGATGTCCCCGGAGCAGCCCTCCGCCTGGACGCCGTACTTCGCCACCGAGGACGTGGACGCGGTGATCGCCAGGGCGACGGCGGCCGGCGGCTCGGTGCTGATGCCGGCCGCGGACGTGGAGAACGTCGGCCGGCTGGCCTGGCTGGCGGACCCGAACGGCGCCCCCTTCGCGCTGATCAAGGGCGAGCCCCAGGAGTCCTGAGGGTGCGGCGAGGGCCCGCGGTTCCGGGAACCGCGGGCCCTCCTCACGCACGGAACGCGCGCGGAACGCACACGCCGAGCGTCAGCGCACACGCCGAACGCGAACGAACACGCCGAACGTCAGCGCACCGGGTGCCCGGCCTCGCGCAGCGCGCCCTTGACGTCGCCGATCCGCAGGTCCCCGAAGTGGAACACGCTGGCGGCCAGCACCGCGTCCGCGCCCGCCTCGACGGCCGGCGCGAAGTCGGCGAGCCTGCCCGCTCCGCCGGAGGCGATCACCGGCACCGAGACGGCCTTGCGCACGGCCCGGATCATCTCCAGGTCGTAGCCGTCCTTGGTGCCGTCCGCGTCCATCGAGTTGAGCAGGATCTCACCCGCGCCCAACTCGGCGGCGCGGCCCGCCCATTCGACGGCGTCCAGGCCGGTGCCCTGCCGCCCGCCGTGCGTGGTGACCTCGTAGCCCGACTCGGTCTCCGTCCCGGGCGGGCAGCGCCGGGCGTCCACCGAGAGCACCAGGACCTGCCGGCCGAAGCGCTTGGCGATCTCGCGGATCAGCTCGGGCCGGGCGATGGCCGCGGTGTTGACGCCGACCTTGTCGGCGCCGGCCCGCAGCAGCTTGTCGACGTCCTCGACGGCACGGATGCCGCCGCCCACCGTCAGCGGGATGAAGACCTGCTCGGCGGTGCGGCGGACCACGTCGTAGGTGGTCTCCCGGTCGCCGGAGGAGGCGGTGATGTCGAGGAAGGTGAGCTCGTCGGCGCCTTCGGCGTCGTAGAGCTTGGCCATCTCGACCGGGTCGCCGGCGTCGCGCAGGTTCTGGAAGTTGACGCCCTTGACCACCCGCCCGGCGTCGACGTCCAGGCAGGGGATGACACGTACTGCGAGGGTCACGGCTGTTCGCCTTCCAGGGCTTCCAGGGCTTCCAGGGTTTCCAGTGCTTCCAGGGTCTTCGCCAGCCCGGACCGGTAGGCGTCGAGCTCGATCTCGACCATCATCCGGGAGTCGATGAGTCCCTCGACCACCACCATGGTGGCCGCCGGGCGTGCGGCGTCGAAGAGTTCACGGTGGGCGCGGCCCACCTCCTCGGCGTCGCGGACGTGGGTGATGTACATCCGGGTGCGGACCACGTCGTCGACGGTCAGACCGTACGCGGCCAGGGCCTTGAGCCCGACGCCGAACGCGGCGAGGGTCTGCCGGTACGGGTCGCCCTCGTGCTCGATCCGGCCGTCCACCCAGGCGGTGGAGCCGGCCACGTGCACGTGGTCCCCCGCGGCGACCGCCCGGGAGTAGCCGAACTCGTCCTCCCAGGGGGAGAATCCGCCGACCCGGCCGCGCACGACCGCGCCGTGCCCGACCGCGCCGTGTTCGACCTCGCCGCGTACGATCCGACCATCCGTCATCCTGAAACCGCCTCCAGGGCCTCTTCGAGGGTGAACTTCTGCTCGTAGAGTGCCTTGCCCACGATGGCTCCCTCGACACCCTCACGGACGAGCGAGGCGATGGCGCGCAGGTCGTCGAGCGAGGAGACGCCGCCGGAGGCGACCACGGGCTTGGCGGTCGCGGCGCAGACGTCGCGCAGCAGCTGGAGGTTGGGGCCGGTCAGGGTGCCGTCCCGGTTGACGTCGGTGACGACGTAGCGGGCGCAGCCCTCCTGGTCGAGGCGCTCCAGCACCTCGAAGAGCTGGCCGCCGTCGCGGGTCCAGCCGCGGCCGCGCAGGGTGGTGCCGACGACGTCCAGGCCGACGGCGATCTTGTCGCCGTGCTCGGCGATGGCCTTGGCGACCCACTCCGGGGCTTCCAGGGCGGCGGTGCCGAGGTTGACCCGGGTGCAGCCGGTGGCGAGCGCGCGGGCCAGCGACTCGTCGTCGCGGATGCCGCCGGACAGCTCGACCTTGATGTCCAGCCGGCCGGTGACGTCGCGCAGCAGCTCGTAGTTGGAGCCGGTGCCGAAGGCGGCGTCCAGGTCGACCAGGTGCAGCCACTCGGCGCCGGCGTTCTGCCAGGCGAGGGCGGCGGCGAGCGGCTCGCCGAAGGAGGTCTCGGTGCCGGAGGCGCCCTTGACCAGGCGGACGGCCTGACCGTCCCGGACGTCGACGGCGGGCAGCAGTTCGAGGCTCATCAGATCCAACTCTCAGACAGTCAGAGGGTGTTGACCCAGTTGGTCAGCAGGGCGGCGCCGGCGTCGCCGGACTTCTCGGGGTGGAACTGGGTGGCCCAGAGCGGGCCGTTCTCGACGGCCGCGACGAACGGCTGCCCGTGGGTGGCCCAGGTGACCAGCGGCGGGTTGATCCGCGCGCTGTGGGCCTCCAGTTCCCAGTGCCGCACCCCGTAGGAGTGCACGAAGTAGAAGCGGGTCTGCGGGTCGAGGCCGGCGAACATCCGGCTCTCCGCGGGCGCGTCCACGGTGTTCCAGCCCATGTGCGGGACGACGGGGGCGTCCAGCGGCTCCACGGTGCCCGGCCACTCGTCGCAGCCGGCCGTCTCCACGCCGTGCTCGACCCCCTTCTCGAAGAGGATCTGCATGCCGACGCAGATGCCCATGACCGGTCGGCCGCCGGCGAGCCGGCGGCCCACGATCCAGTCCCCGCGGACGGACTTGAGTCCGCGCATGCAGGCCTCGAAGGCGCCCACGCCGGGGACGAGCAGGCCGTCCGCGGCCATCGCGGTGTCGTAGTCGGAGCTGACGGTGACGTCCGCTCCGGTCCGCTCCAGGGCGCGCTGCGCCGAGCGGAGGTTGCCGGAGCCGTAGTCGAGGACGACGACGTTCTTGCCCATGTTCAGGTGTCCAGTCTCTGTGCGGCGGGCGGCGGGTCTCGGCGGCGGGTCTACAGGCGCAGGAGGCCGGAGGCCAGGCACATCACGGAGCCGAAGGCGAGCACCAGGATGACGCTCTTCGAGTGCTTCTGCTTCCAGAAGGAGATGACTCCGCCGGCCAGGAAGAGGCCGACGAAGATGAGGATCATCGCGGTATTGCTCACAGCGCACCCTTGGTCGACGGGAGGATTCCGGCCGCGCGCGGGTCGCGCTCGGCGGCGTAGCGCAGCGCCCGGGCCAGCGCCTTGAACTGGCACTCCACGATGTGGTGCGCGTTGCGCCCGTACGGCACGTGGACGTGCAGCGCGATCTGCGCCTGGGCCACGAAGGACTCCAGGATGTGCCGGGTCATCGTGGTGTCGTACGAGCCGATCATCGGCGCGATGCCCTCGGGCTCGGTGTGCACCAGGTACGGCCGGCCGGAGAGGTCCACGGTGACCTGGGCGAGCGACTCGTCCAGCGGCACCGTGCAGTTGCCGAAGCGGTAGATGCCCACCTTGTCGCCGAGCGCCTGCTTGAAGGCGGCGCCGAGCGCGAGGGCGGTGTCCTCGATGGTGTGGTGGGTGTCGATGTGCAGGTCGCCGTCGGTCTTGACGGTGAGGTCGAACAGGCCGTGCCGGCCGAGCTGGTCGAGCATGTGGTCGTAGAAGCCGACGCCCGTGGAGATGTCGGTCCTCCCGGTGCCGTCGAGGTCTATCTCGACCAGGACCGAGGTCTCCTTGGTGGTGCGCTCGACGCGTCCGATGCGGGACATGGGGTTACAGCTCCTGACTGGCAGCGCGCGCGGAGCGTGCTCGATCAAGGGTGGGGGTGGGAGACGGGAGGGCTGTGCGGACGGCGTCCAGGAAGGCGTCGTTCTCGGCGGGCGTGCCGGCGGTGACGCGCAGCCACCCGGGGACGCCGTTGTCGCGGACCAGGACGCCCTGGTCGAGGATGGCCTGCCACACCGCGTGGGTGTCGGCGAAGCGGCCGAACTGGACGAAGTTGGCGTCCGAGTCGGTGACCTCCAGGCCCATTCCCCGCAGCGCGTCGACCAGCCGGTCGCGCTCCTCCTTGAGCCGCCCGACGTACCCCAGCAGGGTGTCGGTGTGCTCCAGGCAGGCCAGCGCGGTGGCCTGGGTGACGGCCGACAGGTGGTACGGCAGGCGCACCAGCTGCACCGCGTCCACCACGGCCGGGTCGGCGGCCAGGTAGCCCAGGCGCAGCCCGGCCGCGCCGAAGGCCTTGGACATGGTGCGGCTGACCACCAGGTTGGGGCGGCCCTCGATCAGCGGCAGCAGTGAGGCGCGGTGCGAGAACTCGACGTACGCCTCGTCCACCACCACCAGGCTGGGCCGGGCGGCCTGCGCGGCCTCGTACAGCCGCAGCACGGTGTCGGCGTCCACGGCGGTGCCGGTCGGGTTGTTGGGCGAGCAGACGAAGACCACGTTCGGCCGGTGCTCCGCGATGGCGGCGACGGCGGCGTCCACGTCGATGGTGAAGTCCTCGTTGCGCGGCCCGGAGATCCAGGCCGTGCCGGTGCCCCGGGAGATCAGCGCGTGCATCGAGTACGAGGGCTCGAAGCCGAGCGCGCTGCGGCCGGGGCCGCCGAAGGTCTGCAGCAGCTGCTGGAGCACCTCGTTGGAGCCGTTGGCCGCCCACACCTGCTCACGCCGGACGGGGAAGCCGGTGGTCTTCCCGAGGTACGCGGCGAGGCCCTCGCGCAGCTCGACCGCGTCCCGGTCGGGGTAGCGGTTCAGCCCGCGGGCGGCCTCGGCGACGCGCTCGGCGATCCGGGCGACCAGTTCCTCGGGCAGCGGGTAGGGGTTCTCGTTGGTGTTCAGCTGGACGGGCACGTCCAGCTGCGGCGCGCCGTACGGGGACTGGCCGCGCAGCTCGTCCCGGACCGGCAGATCATCGATGGCAGTCACGAGCCCGGCACCGTCCAATCGAAACGAGCCTTGATCGCGTCCCCGTGCCCCGGCAGGTCCTCGGCGTTCGCCAGGGTGACCACGTGCGCGGCGACGTCCGCCAGCGCGTCCCGGTCGTACTCGACGACCTGGACGCCGCGCAGGAAGGTCTGCACCGACAGCCCGGAGGAGTGGCAGGCGCAGCCGCCGGTCGGCAGCACGTGGTTGGAGCCGGCCGCGTAGTCGCCCAGCGAGACCGGGGTCCAGCGGCCGATGAAGATCGCGCCGGCGTTGACCACCCGGGCCGCCACGGCGTGGGCGTCGCGGGTCTGGATCTCCAGGTGCTCGGCCGCGTACGCGTTGACCACGGCGAGGCCCTGCTCCAGGTCGTCGACCAGGATGATGCCGGACTGCCTGCCGCCCAGCGCCTCGGCCACCCGCTCGCTGTGCTTGGTCCTCGCGATCTGCACGGCCAGCTCGGCCTCGACCGCGTCGGCCAGCGCCGGGGAGTCGGTGACCAGCACCGAGCCGGAGGTCGGGCCGTGCTCGGCCTGGCTGATCAGGTCGGCGGCGACGTCGGACGCCAGCGCGCTGTCGTCGGCGAGGACGGCGATCTCGGTCGGGCCGGCCTCGGAGTCGATGCCGATCCGGCCGGCGAAGTAGCGCTTGGCGGCGGCCACGTAGATGTTGCCCGGGCCGGTGACCACGTTCACCGGCGCGCACTCCTCGGTGCCGAGGGCGAACATCGCGACCGCCTGGGCGCCGCCGACGGCGTACACCTCCTCCACGCCGAGCAGCGCGCAGGCCGCCAGGATGGCCGGGTGGACGCGGCCGCCGAACTCCTTCTGCGGCGGCGAGGTGACGGCGATGCCCCGGACGCCCGCCGCCTGGGCCGGCACCACGTTCATCACCACGGAGGACGGGTAGACCGCCAGCCCGCCCGGCACGTACAGGCCGACCCGCTCGACCGGCACCCAGCGCTGGGTGACCGTGCCGCCCGGCACCACCTGGGTGGTGTGCCCGGTGCGGCGCTGGTCCGCGTGCACGGCGCGGGCCCGGCGGATCGACTCCTCCAGCGCGGCCCGGACCTTCGGGTCCAGCGTCTCCAGTGCCGCGGTCAGCTGCTCGGCCGGGACCCGGGTCGACTCCAGCCGGACGCCGTCGAAGCGCTCGGTGATCTCGATCAGCGCCGCGACCCCGCGATGGCGTACGTCCTCGGCGATCGGCCGCACCTTCTCCAGGGCGGCCGCAACGTCGAACTCGGCACGGGGCAGCAGGTCACGCGGGTCGTCCAGCGAGCCGCGGAGGTCGATTCGAGAGATCACGCCACCCAGTGTAAGGAGTGGCCGGAACCGCTGGTCCCGCATTTCAGTCCGTGATACGAAGGGCGAGACGACCGGGGGGACGGGGGAACCATGGCGGAGCGTGCTCCGGAGGGCTGGAACGGGGTCGAGCGGAGGCTCTGGGAGGCCTACCGCGAGGGCGAGATCCTGGACCTCCGCACGGGCGAGGCGGAGGCCGACGACCCCTTCGGCGACGCCGTCTGGGGCCCCGAGCGCACCGTCCGCGCCGAGGTGCTCGCCCACCTGCTGCTGGCCGGCCCGGAGCCCGCCGCCGGGCGGGTCGCCTCGCTGCGGCTCAGCGGCGTGCTGGTCACCGGGGCGCTCAAGCTGGCCGGCGCCGACATCGACCGCTACGTCGAGGTCCACGGCTGCCGCTTCGACCAGAAGATCCTGATGTCCGAGGCCGTGGCCTCGACGCTGCGCTTCGTGGGCTGCCTCATCCCCCGGCTGGAGGCCTCCCGGCTCTCCACCACCGGCGACCTCCACCTGGCCCGCTGCCGCGTCCCCGAGGGCATCCGGCTCACCGACTCCAAGATCGGCACCGACCTGCTGCTCAACCAGACGGTGGTCGGCGGCGACCGCTTCGCCCGTGCCGTCTCCGCCGACGGGATCACCGTCAACCAGGACTTCGAGGCCGAACGCCTGGAGACCACGGGCGAGTTGAGCATACGGACGGCCCGGATAGGCGGCCGGCTCTCGCTGCGCGGCGCCCAGCTGCGCGCCGTCCCGGAGAAGAACCGCATCTGCTTCAACGCCGTCCGGGTCAGTGTCGGCCACACCCTTTACCTGACCGGCTCCGCCGACCGCGGCTGGTCCGGCTCCCGCGGCTACTACGGCTCCGGCTACGGCGAGTACCCGCCGCCGGACGGCCCGGTCACCCCGTTCCGCGCCTGGGGCCAGGTCCGCCTCTCCGACTCGCGCTTCGACAGCGCCTGCCTGATCTCCGGCGAGTTCCACCTGGCGGACACGGACGAACTCGCGCTGAGCCGCATCCAGACCCCCGAGCTGCGCTTCACCTGCAAGTTCCGCCCCACCGGCACCGTCTCGCTCTCCCGCGCCCGGATCGGCAATCTGGTCGACGCCCCGGAGGCATGGCCGCTCGGCAGGCACCTGCGCCTCACCGGCTTCGTGTACGAGAACCTGCGTCCGGCCCGTCCCTTCACCGTCCAGCAGCGGATCGCCTGGCTGGAGGGTTCCTCGGTGGACTTCCAGCCGGAGTCCTACGAGCAGCTCGCCGCCGCCCTGCGCCGCGACGGCGCCGACGACGACGCCCGCGAGGTGCTGTACGCCAAGCAGCGCCGGCGCCGGCGCACCCTGCCGCTGCCCGCCCGGGTCTGGGGCGCGGTCCAGGACGTCACCGTCGGCTACGGCTACCGGCCCGGCCGGGCGGGACTGTGGCTGCTGCTCGCCTGGATCCTCGGCAGCCTCTGGTTCGCCACCCACCCGCTGGAGCCGCTCAAGGCCGACGAGCGCCCGCACTGGAACCCGGTGCTGTACACCCTCAACCAGCTGCTGCCGATCGTGGACCTCAACCAGGGCGGCTGGAACCCCGCGGGCCTCACCCAGTGGATCTCCGCCGGGCTGGTCGTGATCGGCTGGCTGCTCGCCTCCACGGTCGTCACCGGCGCCACCAGGATGCTCCAGCGCGGCTGAGCCGGCCGATGGCCGGCCCGTCGGCCCGTCGGCGGCCGCCTCGTCGACGGCCGACCCCGCAGACCGTGCGACAAGGCCCCCGCCCGGGGAACTACGCTGTCCGCCGTGACAGAACGGCTGCCGCTCTTCCCGCTGAACACCGTGCTCTACCCGGGCCTGGTGCTGCCCCTGAACGTCTTCGAGGAGCGCTACCGCCGTCTCGTCGCCGACCTGCTCGAACAGTCCGAGGACACCCCCCGGCGGTTCGGCGTGCTCGCGATCAGGGACGGCCGGGAGGTCGCCCCGGTCAGACCCGAGGGCGGCCCGGCCGGCCCGCTGGACGGCCTCGGCACCACCACCGGGGACCCCTTGGAGGCGATGTTCCACATCGGCTGCGTCGCCGACATCGCCTCGGTCGAGCACCAGCCGGACGGCCGCTACGAGCTGCTGGTCACCGGCACCACCCGGTTCCGGCTGCGCTCGGCGGACGTCTCCGGCCCGTACCTGACCGGTGAGATCGAGCCGATCGAGGAGCGCCCCGGCGAGGGCTCCGGCGCGCTGGCCTCCGAGGTCGAGCGGGCTTTCCGGGTCTACCAGAAGCGCCTGGCCGGCGCCCGCGAGGCCAGCACCGTCGGCCACCAGGAGCTCCCGGACGACCCACAGGTGCTCTCCTACCTGGTCGCCGCCGCCTCGGTGTTCGAGACCCCGGTCAAGCAGCAGCTGCTCGCCTGCCCGGACAACGCCCAGCGGCTGCGCGCCGAACTCGACCTGCTGCGCCGCGAGAGCGCCGTCCTCAGCTGGCTGCCCTCGCTGCCCGCCGCCGACCTCACCCGCCAGCGCTTCAGCCCCAACTGACCGAGGACCCCGAGGACCCCGAGGACCCGACATGGCCAAGAAGCCCAAGAAGGGCGGCCAGGGCACGCCCGCCACCGTCGCCCTGGAAGCCGCCGCCGTCCCGTTCACCGTGCACGCCTACGACCACGACCCGGCCGCCGCCTCCTACGGCGGCGAGGCCGCCGAGGTCCTCGGCATCGCCCCCGAGCGGGTCTTCAAGACCCTCGTCGCCGACGTGGACGGCACCCTCACCGTCGGCGTGGTCCCGGTCGCCGGCCGGCTCGACCTCAAGGCCCTGGCGGCGGCCGTCGGCGGCAAGCGCGCCGCCATGGCCGACCCGGCCGCCGCCGAGCGCAGCAGCGGCTACGTCCTCGGCGGCATCTCCCCGCTGGGCCAGCGCCGCCCGCTGCGGACCGTCGTCGACGCCAGCGCGCTCGGCCACCCCACCGTCTACGTCTCGGCGGGCCGCCGCGGCCTCGAAGTCGAACTGGCCCCGGGCGACCTCGTCAGCCTCACCAGGGCCAGCACCGCCCCCATCGCCCGCTGAGCGCTGCCGAGCACCTTCCGGGCCCTGCCGAGCGCCCCGCCCCCGGATCCCCTCCCCCGCGAAAGCGGGGGGCGCGGGGCGCGGGGGACGACGCGTACGTCAGTGCCCCGTACCGCTCCCCGTTCCCGGCCCCGGCTGCGGCCCCGATCCCGGGTACGGCCCGGCCCACGGCCCCGTCGGCGCCCCCGCCGGAGGCACCCCCAGCGGCGACTGCGCCACCGGCGCCCAGTACGGCGGCGGGTCCTCCTCGCGCTTGCCGAACGCCGCCGAGAGCAGGAGCAGCACCACCATCGCCGTCATCGGCCAGACCAGCAGCGCCCCCAGCGCCCCCAGGTCGATGCCCGCGTCGAAGTGCCCGCCGTTGCCGACCCGCCGGGCCTCACCGATCAGGTCGTTGCCCGGCCCGAGCCAGCGCCCGATCCGCCAGGCCCCGATCGACCCGAGCAGCCCGCCGACGGTCAGCCCCAGTGCGACCGCGATGCCGCCGCCGCGCCTGCGGGTGACCAGGAAGGCGCCGAGCGCGGTCAGGATCCCCGCCCCCAGGCAGATGAGCACGAACACGGCGTCGGCGCCGGCCCGCTGCTCCCCCTCGGGGTCGGCGTAGAGGATGCGGTCCCCGTCCACCACCAGCGGCACCTTCGGCGCCAGCCAGGCCCACAGCCCGGCCACCACCAGACCGGCCACCAGGCAGGCGACCACGACCCCCGCCCCGACCCGGACCTCCGGCAGCAGCCGCTGCCCCAGCGGGGTCGTCCCGTGCCCGAGGGCGGTGGCCCCGTACGGCGGCGCGAACGGGTCGGACGCTGCGTCCGGCACCGCCTGCGCATCGCGCGCGTCGTGCACGCCGTGCGGGCCGTGCACGTCGGCGGGGGCGGGATCCGGAGGTGTGTTCGGTACGGTCACGGACCCCATCGTTTCACGACGGCCACTCGAACGACCCACCACCGTACCGACCGCCGCACCGGCCCGGTCCGGCCCGTGACGCACCGGACCGGGCAGCACCGCGGGACGGCCCGCCGCGCAACGCCCTACCGCGAGACCGCCCGCCGGTACGCCCAGGTGGCGACGGCCAGCGACACCACGCCCACCCCCGCGCAGACCGCCAGGTCCCCGAGCACCAGCGCCCAGTCCGGATCCGGCGCGAACGTCCGCGCGAAGGCGTCCACCCCGTACGTGGACGGCAGCAGGTCCCGCAGCCACTGCACCGGCTGCGGCAGGTGGTTCGCCGGCAGCACGCCCAGCAGCAGGGCCGCCGACATCCCGAGCTGCCCGAGCATCGTCGCGATCTCCTGGCGCGGCGCCAGCAGCCCGCAGGCCGCTCCCAGCCCGGACAGCGCGGCCCCGGCCAGCGGCACGACCGCCAGCAGCACCCACAGCTGCCCGAGCGGCAGCCCGAACATCACCGCCCCGAACACCGCCGTGACGAGCGTCCCGGGCAGGGTGAAGGAGGCGTACGCGGCGGCCGCCCCCAGCACCACCGAGGCGGCCGGCACCGGCAGCGTCGCGTAGTGGTCGAGCCCGCCGGTGGCCCGCAGCTTCCCGAAGTACTGGGCGAGCAGGTTCAGCGCGACGAAGGCCACCACCAGCACGCTCGAAC